>JALUEN010000171.1 GCA_027052755.1 bacterium
TAGGACATTCTCGCCAACATCCAAAGCCATAGTGGATCTTTTTATTGGGAGAATAGCCGATCTTTGTGTTTGGAAGCCATTGTTCAGCATGTTGTTCTTTGAACCACTTTGAAGGGATTAGCGCAGACTAATTTGACGGTTGAGGTAACTAAAACCTTGGGTTGCAGGAACAGATACTATTACCTGAGATAAGGTACGATGGTATAGAAAGGGTGTGGGGAATGGATATAGCTATAGTAACAACTGCGGAAACTGATGAAGAAGCTTACGAGCTCCTCAAGGAATTAGGCTTCCCATTCAGAACTAGACAGAGTCAACCAGCATAGATCCCCGATAATGTACTCCCCTTAGAGATAACTTCTTATAAATCTGGAGGAAAACTCCATGACTATGAAGATAGACCTGAGTAAATCCCATCAAGAGGTATCAGGCAAGAAGCTAAGGGGTGGAGGCTGGAAGAGAGCTCTAAACAATGTCCTAGCTATAACAGGAATAACTATAGAGCAGGAACTTAGGAAACAGCTGATGTATGCTATCCTCTTCTTTGCTTTTATATACATCTTTCTGATAGCCACGATGAACTTCTTTGGATTGTCCTTCCAAGAGAGGATATACTTTGATTTCGGTTTAACAGGTCTAGGTTGGTTCCTAGTACTGCTTAGCATAACCCTGAGCATAAACTCTATCTCCCAGGAGATTGAATCCAAGACCATCTACTCGCTTATCTCCAGGCCTATCTCAAGGACTCAGTACGCCCTAGGAAAGTTCTTAGGTGTAGCATTCTTTCTGTTCCTAGCATGGTTGATCTTCACCTTGGAGATAATAGCTGTATATATATGGATGAAACACGATATAACCTGGACTCAGATAGGAGGACTATCCCCTAAACTGATAGGAGCTACGTGGCTTCAGCTAGAGAAGAGTCTATTGATATCACTGTTTGTATTCATCATGTCATTATTTGTGAAAGGCCCCGTAAACTTCTCCCTAACCATGCTCTTCTTCGTATTATCAGAGCTATCCATGGCTTATACTAAGGTAATGGAGGAGAGTATAGGGAAACTAGCTAAGGTTTTCTGGATCCTGAAACTCATACTCCCCTACTTTGACTTCTTTAACATTAATCAGGCTGTCGTGTTTCAGGAGAAGGTAACCTGGTGGTATATACTAGGTGTTACAGTTTACGGGTTCGTGTACATCGCCTTCCTATTTTATACTTTAGCTTTTCTTCTAGAGATCAGAGATATCTAACAAGTTAAGGGGGAAGCTATGGTAAATAGCAGTGAGAGAGAAGATAGAGACCTGTCCCTTATAGAGGAGCTAGATATCCCAAAGCTATCAGACGCTTATACCCTTATTGAGATGAAGCTTAAGGAGAACTACCAGATAGGTATGATATACTTTCACCTGGCTAACTCATTAAAGATCAAGGAGAAGTACGGGCCATCAGTTTACCACCAAGTCCTAAAGCTTATCGCTCAGACCTTAAAGAGCTTCCGAGGAAAGTACTACAGGAGCAGTGATATAGTCGTAGTTAGTGATATATCTCCTGATTATTTCTTCATCTTCTTCCTCTCCCCACCTAGATATAAGCTCAAACTATCTCCATCAGATATCAAGCTATCTGCCCACAGGATATTGAGGCACCTCACCGAGGAGCTGGAGGAAAAGCTGAAAGAAGCCGGGTTAGATTTCCTCAAGCTGGAGTTCCAAATAGGTTTCACACCGATAGAGAGAGACCCTAACGTCTCCATAGAGAGGTTGCTGTTTGAAGCTCAACGTGAGGCTTACCTGAGATCAAAACTGGAGGATATAATATACGACTTTGTCTCAAGCGTATCTCACGAGCTTAAAACCCCTCTGACCTCAATAAAGGGATACGTGGAAACGCTCTTAGAGGGAGCTATTGATGACAAGGAGATGGCTGTGAAGTTCCTCAAGATAATCGCCCAGGAAACCGAACGACTTCATAAGCTAATCACTGACCTATTAGACCTCTCTCAGATGGAGTCAAACAAGCTTAAGTTCATGTTCTCTGTCGTTAACCTTAGAGATGTAGCAGAGGATGCTATTGAACTGCTCAGCGGTTTAGCTGAGGAGAAGATGATAGACCTGAGACTAGTTGCTGATAAACCTGAGTACTTAGTCTGGGCAGATGAGGAGAGGATTATGCAAACCTTCCTTAACCTTATAGATAACGCTATCAAGTACACGCCTGAGATGGGCGAGATTGAGGTGAGGATAAAGGAGCGAAAGCACGACGTATTAGTAGAGGTCAGCGATACAGGGATAGGGATTCCCCCACAGGAGATAGATAAGATATTTGATAAGTTTTACAGGACAACAATCTCCCAGAAAAAGGCAGGGGGTAGGGGTATTGGGCTCTCTATCGTGAAGAAGATTATAGAAGCTCACGGAGGGGAGATATGGGTAGAGAGCGAGCTGGGGAAGGGAACCACCTTCTTCTTCACGCTCCCGAAAGTACATCCAGAGGAGCTGAAGTCATCAGGAGAGCGGTCAAATGGGACCCCCTCAGGAAAGGGTTGAACCGCTTCGGTATTCTCCTAGGCAAGATCATTTTTAAGGTGAGAATTTATGGAGAGGAGAATATCCCTGATGAACCTGTTATCCTCGCGGCTAATCACCAGAGCTACCTAGATCCCGCCCTCTTAACAGTACTCCACCCCTTTAGAATTCGCTTCTTAGCTAAATCGGAGCTTTTTAAAAACCCCCTCATCTACCCTTTCCTAGCCATTTACTCATCTATTCCTTTAAGGAGAGGGAAAATCTCCTTAGAGAGCTTTAAAGAAGCTTTCCAGTCCCTAGAGGAAGGTATATCAGTAGGCATCTTCCCTGAGGGGACCAGGACGAGGAGAAGA
>JALUEN010000172.1 GCA_027052755.1 bacterium
GTGAGAGCGTTAACTTAAAGTCAGAAGATATAGAGAAACTTATAGAACTTTTAAAGGTCTTTAGAGCAGTAACAGAGAGGTTAGCCATCATCGGGGGAGTTCCAAGAGACTTCTTCTATAGGCGTCTCCTAGGCGAACCAATTAAGAAAACTCTAGATTTAGATATAACCTTTGAAGGGGATATATCAGAGATCAGAGTTAAAATAGAGAAATTCTTAGAAGAGAAGGGTTTAAGCTATAAGCTCACCATTCACCAGGAGTTCCAAACTGGTGAGCTCATCGTGTACTTTCCCAGATCTCAAGAACATCTCACCATAGACTTTGCCAGAGCGAGAGAGGAAGAGTACCCCCAGATGGCTTCATTACCTGTAGTACAACCCTCAACCATAGAGAGAGATATCCTCAGGAGGGATTTTACGGTAAACGCCATAGCTTTAGAGATAGGAGTTAGCGGAGAGATAAAGAGACTAATCGCTCCCCTCATTGCCTTCCATGACCTAGTCAATAGAGCTCTCAGACCCTTTCACAAGAGAAGCTTTCTAGATGACCCCACGAGGATATTAAGGGGGATAAGGTACGCTTCAAGGCTAAGAATGAGCTTTCACCCCGATTCCTTTCCACCAAAGGAAGACTTAGAGAGAGCTTTTACTAACCTCTCAAGGGAGAGGTTCACTGAGGAGATCAGATTGATCCTTGAGGAGTACTCCCTAAAGAGAGCCTTGAAACTTTTAGGCCGGTTAGATGTCCTCTCCCTCTGGAGCAGATCTGAGCTGAGGTGGACCCCTCAACCTAAACATCTTAAGAGGCTTCAATCAGCTGTGAGACACTCACTTAGGTGGAGCAAAGCATGGAAGATCTCTTTCAACATTCCCCTAGCTGTTCTAGGATGCTTAACTTTGGCAGAGTTCCCATTATCTAAGCTAAAAGGGGACAGAGGCTTAGCTCTCAGACGTGATGAGGTGGAGATAGTCAGGTTTTCTGAAAACTTAAAGCAGTTCATGCCCATCTCAGGAGCTAAGTTTAGGAGAGAGGTTCTTAAGTTCCTGGTAAACTCAAAGGTCTTTCAGAGATCTCCTCTAGAAACCTCATGCGTGGTGATGTACGCTTTAAAGCTCTCAGATAACAGGGGTAGTATATGGAAGTTAAAGAAAGCGTTAAAGAGATGGCTATTCGAGGAGCCGTTAGTGAGTGGATACACTCTTAAAACTCTACGAATCCCCTCAAAGGACTTCTCCCAAATTCTTCAAAATCTGAGGTTAAAACAACTATCTGGAGAGATCAGGACCAGAGATCAAGCCCTAAAATTTATCAAGAGAGTTTACCTTAGAAGTAATTCTTATCAATGATAATCAGAGTTAGGATTATAAGAGGATTTTTGAAGTTTTGGTAGAAGCTTTTTGGAAACTAAGCTGAAAAACTCAGGAGGTGAGAAGCAGTGAGGAAACTAGGGATACTCCTGCTGATGATGGCGATAGCTCTCCTGAGCGTTGTCTACGCTAGCGACTACTCTGTCCAGTACTACTACGGTGGATACCACGAGAAGACCAGTAACTTTGGTATCGGCTTGTACTACGGGTCAATCAAGTACGATGACGGTGTTATATCCGACACCTACTCTGGTATAGGCGCTAAGCTGTTCTACAGGACTGATACCTACAGGGTCTTCGTGGACTACTTCAGCGGAAAGGACGGAGTGGATCTCAAGGAGTTCAAAGCAGGGGTTGGCTACGTGTTCTACAAGAGCGAGATGTACCACATAGTTGCAGACCTACTTTACAGGAACATTGACAACACCGGAAACATCGGCAACATCAACGCCATAGGTCTGAAGGTTTCTCTAGGCTCCCCAATAACCGAGGACCAGGCTTACGGTTATCACCTATCCCTGATCTGGTATCCAAGCTACAGCGCAAACAACCTGAAATCCTTTGGTTGGGAGGTAGGGCTATCCTACAGACTAGCTCAGAACTGGATAGGTTGCATTAACTACTCTGGAGAGAGGTTCACTGGAAACACCAGCTTTAACTACAACACCTTTAAGATTGGCTTCGCCTACAAGTTCTAGAAAAGTTATCTAGTCTTTAGGGGGGAGGGGTAAAAGCCCCTCCCCTTTTTATTTTTATAGATGATATAGAGCAGGTGGAGATATGAGAGACTCTCTCTTAAAGAAAGCCATCCGAGATCTTATTACTTTCCTCATCCTCCTCCTAGCTCTAACTCAGCTAGCTCTAAGCAAGGACTTTAAACCAGATAATATATCTCTAGAGCTTTCCAGCTACTACTCAATAACCTATAGTTATACAAGCTCAGGTAAGGAGTTATCTCAGGGAATCGGACTAACGCTCTCCTTTGAAGGAGAAGTCTCTCAGTTTTACCTGGACATCTTAGAGGAAGCGGGTGAGATCAGCACAGAATTAGGATTCGTCAAGAGTATCTCCTCTGAGGGCAGTCTAAGCTTAGAGCTGAACTACTTCCTCAGAATACCTGATAAATCTCTAGGTAGTGAGCTATACCTCAACTTCTATACTTCAGAGGATATGGATTGGTATATAGGGGTACTGCTAGTGCCAGTTTACCTGGATAACCTCACGTCATACTCCCTAGGATTTGATGTAGGAGCTGACATCAACCTAGGGGATAAGGTAAGCGTTTATGTGATTTACGGAGAGGAGATCTATGTATCCCTAAGCGGAGAGAGATCTGAAGATCAGAGTTGGGAGATAGGAATTACCTTTAGCTTCTGAACTTACTCTAAACCTAAGCGGAGGGGGAGGGATTCGAACCCCCGGTGCCCCGCTAGGGGCACAGTGGTTTTCGAGACCACCGCCTTCGACCGCTCGGCCACCCCTCCGC
>JALUEN010000173.1:0-294 GCA_027052755.1 bacterium
AAGATATATATCAGCTCCAGGAAAAGGAGCTAAAGAGAAAAGGAGGGATAGAGATGAGCGGAGAATACAGGATACCTCTGATAGGTGAGGAGTTCCCTGAGATCAAGGTTCACACCACTAAGGGGCCTTTAACACTTCCTAAAGATTACAAGGGTAAGTGGTTCGTGCTGTTCAGTCACCCTGCTGACTTCACGCCAGTTTGTACCACTGAGTTCGTGGCATTCCAGAAGAGATACGAGGAGTTTAAGAAGTTGAACACCGAGCTAATAGGTCTATCAGTAGATCAGACATTCT
>JALUEN010000173.1:304-9981 GCA_027052755.1 bacterium
TAGAGGAGAAGCTAGGTGTGAAAATAGAGTTCCCAATAATAGCTGATCCCCTGGGAAGGATAGCCACCCAGCTAGGAATGATCCACCCAGCTAAAGGTCCGCTGACAGTTAGGGCTGTCTTCGTAGTGGATCCTAAGGGTATAGTTAGGGCTATGATCTACTACCCACAGGAGGTAGGAAGGGACGCTGACGAGGTTCTGAGATTGGTTAAGGCTCTTCAAACCAGCGACAAACACAAGGTAGCTACACCTCACAAGTGGCCTAACAACGAGCTGATAGGTGATAAGGTGATCATCCCACCAGCTGATAACATTAAGGACGCTAACGAGAGGTTAGAGAAGGCTAAGAAGGGCGAGATTGAGTGCTACGATTGGTGGTTCTGCTACAAGAGCCTCTAAGGTAAGCGTTTAGAATATCTTAGGGAGGAGGGACGTTGTCCCTCCTCTTTTTTTTATTTCTTCAGGAATTTTAAGGGATTAAAGAGATATATCAATTTTCATTGAACCTTCATCACAATTAAGCAAGTTTCAACGAAATAGGAGGTGGTTTCCGTGAACTTGAAGAGAGAGGCTCTAGCAATCACTCTCTTAGCCTTGATCCTATCAGCCTTGGGTATCCTCTTAGGATGTGGGGGAACTAGCATATCCCCTGGGCTTAACGAAGCTCTCTCAGGATTAACTAATCCCTCACCTTCAGTTCCTACCGTAGAGGACTTCGCGATAGGTTTTAAGGATTTATCCCAAGATCCAGAGGCTATTCTACTAAGTGATCTCGTTGACCATGATGATGACTCCACTAGTATCTCCCTTCCCTTTGAGTTTGAGATGTTCGGAGTAAGCTTTCCAGCTGGTATTGATGTATATATAGACACTAATGGATTTCTAACTTTTGAAGGAGATCCAGAGTACGATTTCGGTAATTATTCCTCTTATGAGAATATAGGGCTAGGTTATGAGTTGGACTATGCTTACGGTAATGAAGGACCAATCACCGCTATAATAGCCCCCTTCTGGGATGATCTTGAGACTAGGACCCTCAGCAATGCAGGAGCTTACTACAAGATAGAGGGCACAGCACCTAGCAGGAGGCTTATCATCCAGTGGAACACCACAGATTTCTCTAACGAGGATAACATTTTAATCTTCCAAGTGATACTCTTTGAAGGAACGAATGATATAGAGTTCGCTTACGGGCACATGGAGGATGTAAACGGAGATGATTGGAATGGCTCAGACTCATATTGGGATGATGGTAGCGTAAACGGGTTATCAGCTACCATAGCCATAGGCGCGGTAGATAGGGTTAATTATAACTACTACTCAATGAAGATCGCTTACATGTACGATTATTACGGAGACAGTAGCAGTCAGGGAATAGAGGATCTTCAGACCGGTGAGAAGGTTATCTATTTCAAGTATAATCCGGCTAACGGGAGCTACACTATTTATGAGGGAAGAGTACCAAACAGGGTGAGAGCGATAGTACCAAGTTACAGGGCAGGTTCACCAAATCAGCCTAAACCTAAACACAATGATCAACCGGTAGGTTACTCCTACAAATCTGATTCATCTGGTTTAAAGTTCCCCTATTCCCTTAGAGGGAACTTAAAGCTTAAGTAAGCTATAAAGAAGGTGATGGGGATGAAGTTTTTGAAGACATGGACTATACTCCCAATTATCCTCCTGTTAATACTCACATCTTCCATCTCAATGGGAGAGGAGAAGATCTCCCTAAGCGTTAACTACAAACTAACCACTTTCAGGATGCCTCTTGCTGAGTTTTCCTTTAAAGCACCTGAGGTAAAGGGAGTTTACAGATTCGGCAAGGGATATAAGCTCAGCTTAACCTATTTTAGCGGAGAGGACTCTGTGATAGTATCTGGATCCACCTTTAACCTAAACTACAAGAGCCTAACAGCTGATATAACCATGCTAGTAAAGGGCGTAGATCTAGGGATATCTTATAGAGAGTTCTCACTTATAAGCAATTACTCTACCTTAAACGACAGCGACACTTGGAGCTCTATAGGGTTAAAACTCTCCTCTAGCTGGAGCTTTAAGAACAGGACCAAGATAGATCTATCTCTAGAGTACTATCCATCTCTTACCTCAAAGACCTCTCCCATAAGCTACTCATCTCTAAGATACAGGATAGGGTACCACTATGATCTCCCTGAGCCAACTAATCTATATTTAAGTGTGTTCTACGAAGGAGAAACCCTAACTAGCAAAACTCAGGGAGCAGGAGACATAAGCTCAGATTCAGTTGGATTCGGTTTAGGCTTAGCTTTCTAGTGAAAGTCCCCTTGAAAGGGGCTTAGCTCTCTAAATCTGAGAGGCTAAGCCCCCTTTATTCTTTTTAAGAAGTTTCTCAAGTCAATGAGGAGCTCCTCTACCGATTGGTATCTTCTATCTGGGTCCTTTTCCAACATCTTCATTATTATCCTCTCTACCTCATAAGGAACGTACTGGGACAGGGCGCTCTTGTCAAGGGTCTTCATCCTATGAGGCTCCTGAGCGATATGCGCAGCGATAGCGGAGAAAACGTTGTCAGCTACATCGTAGGGGAAATGCCCCGTTAAAACCTGGAACATGACTATTCCTAGGGAGTAGATATCACTTCTAGCGTCAACAGGTTTTCCCGCCAACTGTTCAGGGGAGGCGTAAAGTGGTGTACCTACCTGTTCGTTAGTGGTACCTGTTGACTCACCTATCACCTTAGCTATTCCAAAGTCTGTCAGCTTCACGAAGTAGTCCTTCATGATCATTATGTTCTGAGGTTTAATGTCCCTGTGGATAATTCCTTTCTGGTGAGCGTAATCCAATGCCTCACATATCTGTAGGAATATCTTCATAGCTATAGATAGTGGTAATTTTCCTTTTTCCTCTAGGATGGTCCTCAAGTCCTTTCCATCTATAAACTCGTAAGCTATATATGGTTGTCCATTAATAACGCCAGCATCTATCATCCTAACTATATTAGGGTGATGGAGCACCTTCAGCACCTCAGCCTCCCTATGGAACTTATCAAGAATCTCCTCGTTCTCAACTAGATGGGGATGTATCACTTTAAGGGCTACTACCTCCTTAGTCTTAGAGTCTATAGCTTTGAAAACAGTACCCATACCTCCAGTTGCTATCTTATCCAGGATGAGGTAATTACCGAACCTAGCTATTACCTCTTGCCCCTTAGGTAGCCTAAGCTTAGAGGCAATAAAATTCTTTATCCTCTCTAGCAGGTTCCCACCAGAGGTATCCAACAGGCTATACCTCTTAGAGAATGGGATTAGGAGAACCTTCTCAGGTTTATCAACTAAAATAATCTTTCTCCTCCTCAAGATGATTAAAACAAGGATTCCCATGATGAGTATCAGGAGAGCCCAGAGTAGTGGGATTAACATCTGTCCAAAGAACCACCTGAGGAGAGCACTCCTACTTGGGGTTAAGTAGACCTTCATATCGCTTACATCATAGAGAGGTAGAACTAATTTAAACCGAGTATCTATATCCCTTCCCTTAATCCTAACATGATATACTCCAGGTGGGACCTCAAGACCTACCTCAGCACCTTTACCGCTCTCAAAGATATTCTCTAAATTAAACTCGTAGGTCTTACCAGAATATGCGGAACTTGGGTCAAACTCAAAGGTGAGGTCATAATCCTCAGCGGATGCCTCAGGGAAGTGTTTCTGAAGGAGCTGAGCGTAAAGCGGATGGACTAACAGATCACTTGTCCTCAGCTTCAGGTTCCCACTCTCAATAGCCGAAGCTAGTTCCTTTAGACTCAACCAGCGGTTCAGTATCACCGCTTTATATTCGTATCTATCTCCTAGTTCCTTAACCCTCTGAAGTATTAGATCGTACCTCTTCCACTCAGGAGATGGATAGGCCTCATCTAGTGAGCTGTAAGTGTTCAATAGCTTAGTTATGTACCTCTTATCAAAGGTCATCTCTACTTTCGTATCAGGTGTTATCTTTGATAATATGGGGTCATTAGCATCTAAATTTAGCTTTATGAAACTCTTAGTTTTTGAGGGATTAAATAGGGACAGGTCAATGATCCTAACAGCTAAGTTCTCAGGCAAGGTAAACAAGAGTGAAGGGGTGATGTTCTTAGGCTCATAAAGAGGTTTAGGGCTTACCTCCTCCCCTAACCTTCTATTTTTCCCAAGCCTCCTCAAGGTATTGTCTATAACATCGCTAGATCTAGCTGGAATACTCCCTCTCTTAAGAGAGATAACCTCAGGGGGTAACTGTAAAAGAGGTGCTTTGAGGGCAATGAGTCTAGGTCTTCGCTTATCCCCAGACCCTATATAGGTCCACATCCTGAACTTGTAGAACCCTTGGAAGAATTTTCCGCGTTTGTAAGTTGAGGGATCAGATGGAAGGTATCCCATATCACAAAGATCTAGGTAACCATTTCTAAGGGGTGAGGTAAAAGCTACCCCTCTCTCTTGGAGGAAGTAGGACCTTAGATCAACATTTCCACAGTAGGGACCGATCAGAGCGCTGAACAGCACCTGAGGTGTCGCGTACTCAAGATACTGGGGATTAGACTCAAGCTCTTTCAAACTCTTCTCCAGTAGATCCTCTAAGCTATACTCACCTTTAAGAGGCACCCCTAGAGGCCCATCAAGTATCTTTATGGCATCTCTAGTTATTAAGCCTTCACGCTCGGAGGCTTTAGCTAACTCCCTCAGAGTGTAGAAGATCCTAACGTTAGCGTTTCCCACTTGACAGTTCAAGTTCTCCTTAGAGCTAAGAAATATAGGACTACCTAGTTTGCCAACTACCTCAACTGAGAGGTTAGATAGGTGAGGGATTAAGACAGCCACCTTACCCTTTTCCCTCAGTTTCAACGAGTAAAAGTCAAACGGAAGGGGAACTAGATCAGAGCTCCCCAGATCACAGGAAAGCGGAGCCTCAAAGTAGTACGAATAGGTATTCTGGGACCCAACTGAGTAACCAGCTATCTCTAAGTTCAGCGAGATACTCTCAGAATCTATAGAATCACAACTCCAAACGGATTTTCTTGTTTTCCTATCACCATTTACGTAATAAGATCCGAAAAATACGGGCTGAAAGGCGAATCCTTTTATATCTTCAGAAACGTTTCCGTTCTTTAAGGAGTTATGAACCGGAGCTACGAAGAAGTAATTAGTGATACTATTTCCTTTAATCTCTAACCTCCGAGAGCTACATGCTGAGTAATAAGCTCCCCGAGATAGGTGAGTGCTAAGTATAGAGTTAAGGGTATCCGGACCACCCATGGACTCAGAGAGCCACCATAGGAGCCAGCTCTGATGAGATCCCTGAGGAGATATCAGGTATCCGATTGGGGTGAAAACCACTCCTCCACCCTTAACCGGCTCTGTTCTCAGGTAAGCGGAACTACCCACACCAGAGGTAGTTCCTCCTCGTTTCCTGTGATAGTAACCGGAGCTAGAGGAGGTTTCAGTTGAGGTTGGTTTTCCTCCAGCTCCCCTCAAGTTCTGAGATCCGGAGCTCTGAGTTTCATCTTCCTCATCACCTGGAAATACTACTGGAGGAGGCGGGACATACTTCCCATTATTCCTTAAAGCACTCCCTAACGAAAGCTCAGGGAGGAGTAATAGAATAACTAGGAATATCAGCACCAGAGCAGTAATTTTAGCTATAAATCTACTACTAAGCCTCAAATCAGCTCACCCTTCCCCAAGCTCATGTTATGAAAGAGGCTATCTGGGTCTCAAACCCGTATTTCTTCCTAACCATTCTCTGTGCCATCTCAAGATCCTCAAAGTTATCTAGCAGTGCAACCAAGGAGGATCCACTACCAGCTAGTATCACGTAATCAGTGAACACTGATAGGTCTTCCATAAGCGTCCTCACCTCAGGGTATTTAGAGACGATGATCTCCTGAAAATCGTTATATAGCGGTATTTTCTTAGATTTTAAAGCTTCCTCTAAGGTTTTCTTAAACCACTCCTCTAATCCCCCCCCTTCAGAGGGGGAAGATCCTTCATCAGCTCCCTCAATAGCCCTAGCTTCATCCAACCACTTGTAAGCCTCTGAGGTAGGCACTTGGAAGTCAGGAAATATAACTAAGAGCCAGTGTTTTGAGAGAAGTTTCTGAAGCTCCTTAATCAAGTTCTCATCAACTTTATAGCTCTTAAGGGGTTTCGCAAGTTCACCTCTAGATGAGATAACCATTAGACCGTCGTAGAGATAGAGTCCCATAGAATCACTGGATAGCTCTGATAGCATAACCCTTATAACCTTCTCAGGTATCCTAAGCCTTCCCCTTAAGAACTTGGCGAACAATGCTAAGTCCGCGCTACCAACACCTAGACCGGTCCCCGGTGGAACATCCTTCTCCAAGAGAACCTCTATCCACCTGTTACCTATCATGTTGCTATCTTTATCAAGTAACCACTGAAAGGCTTTGTATATCAAGTTCTCCCTCTCCGGGATATTTACATCCTTAGTGGTTCTGCTTACTAGTTTTATCTTGATCTTCGGTCCTCTACTTCTCCTGACCTTGAAGGTAAGCCTATCTGATAGGCTTATCCTTGATATAAGAGATAGTATATTGTGATACCCGTCCTCTCTTAAGCTCCCCACCCTCAGAACCAGGTTCAGCTTAGCGTAAGCGTAACCTATCCACCTATCTCCGGTGAAGACGAAGTCCACTCTAGGTCCCTCCCCTTAGGTTAAGGACATCCAGGATCTCCCTGTGAAGCTTCCACTCTATCCTTGAGAGCACGTACTCTAAACCAGTGTTCTCTATCGCACTCAAGATCTTCTCGTGTTTCTCCTCGCTCACCTCTTCCTCTCTAAGCATTCTATACAGGCTCTCCTCAACTAATAGTCTTGAGAGCTGGAGTTCTAAACGTCTGTTATTCAGGCTTAGCGCCTTATCCTTAAGTATCATATACTCATTGCTCTCAGGTGATAGGTTATCCATGTTCTTCAGGACCTTTATCAGCTCATCGCTAACCTTAGCTTCCTCTATTGTTATAAGCTCTAAATCCTTGAGAAGCTCCTCATCATTCATCAGGTAATCAGCCTCCAGGAGGTTAGCGTAGAGCTTTGAGCCTAACCACATATCCTGGAAAGCCTCTTCCGAGGAGTCTTTAGGGGGAGCCCCCTTAGAATCACCCTCTCTTGAGTGAATCTCTGTAATATTCAACAGATCTGTCCTCGCAGAGATCACACCACCTAGCGATCTAGATAGCGGTCCCAGGAACCTGAACTCCAGTTCAGAATCGGAGTTGAAGAATAGGTTGAGATCAACCAGCTCTAGGTCATGGAGCTGTTCACGTATTCCCTCTAAGCGCTCCAAGTTCAGGGAAATACGCTCCAGGTTTCCCTTCTCATTAGGTTCAGCTAACTTTATCAAGGTGATGGGGTTCTGGTATTCCTGGTACAACCTGCTCAGGTAAGTGAGTTGAGAGGAGGGTATCAGGGCTATTCCGATCTCAAAGTTAAGTGGTCTCAGGAGCTGTGCGCCAGGAGAGAAGAGGTTAGGTTTCTCCTGGGTTTCCTCCGCTCCTGAACTTGACAACCACTTAAAGCTCCTGAGTAAGGTAATCTCCAACACCTTATCCCAGAGGTGAGTTTCTCTTAACCCTCTAGACAGGAGAATAACGGTATTACTATCAGCCCTATCCCTCAACGCCACCAAACCGAGGTGTGGTAAAAACTCCCCTTCATCTAAGTTAACGATCTCGTATCCGAGAAGGGATCTCCTCAGGATCTGGTAGTCCCTATCCACCTCAAAGAACTGAAGCGATAAGTTATGATCTTTAGAGAAGTTCCTCAAACTCAAACTTACCTCTATTATCGGTGAAGTGGGGAGGAACTCTATTATCTTAGATATGTAGCACTCAGTAGATTGAAAAGCCTCATTTCTCATCATCCTGTTCCAGTTATCCCCATCAATTGGTAGGGATAGCTTATGAGTAATCTCAACCTTAACCCTTGTTGGTCCGGACTGTAGGAGTTTAACCTGTGTGGACTCAGGGAAGATAGCTCTCTCCCAGAGCGGATCAGATATATAAGCGTCTCCCTTCTCAAATCTATCAACGGGTTTAAGCGGGAACCTGTACTCCCGATCACCTGAGCTATTTAAGCGGAGGGTTAACGAGCCATCAGTGTGAACCCTAGCCTCGTAATAGGATGATGTAACGTAAATAGACTCCGATTCCATTTTCACCTCAAGAGGCCTCAGCTCCGGCAGGTCTCCTATCTCAACCTTCTCTGGGCGTCCTACAGAAAGGGGCATGACCTTTAGCAGGAGATCAGATCCCTGGCGATCCCCTCCCATGTTATCAAGCGGAATATATCTCATGTAGGGTGTGGTATTAAGTGCGAGAAGCCCTTCATGTCTTATCTCTTCGGAGATATTAGCTACTACTCGCTTTAGCTCCTCAGATATCTCCCTGAAAGCTCTAGAGAGGCGTTTCTCTGAGGACTCCTGTACGGTATCAGAGGAAGCTCCTCCTAATATGTACCTACCAGAGGACTTGAAGAGGCTTACCCAGTAGTTCCTCAAGGTCTCCCTGTGCTTGGAGAGTTCAACTTGGAACTTCTGGTCGCTAGATCTAGCTCTCATACCGAGATCTAGTATCATTAGGAACTCCAGGTTATTCAAGAGATTATTTATAGCCCAGAACTGAAGCTTAAGTGGGACTCTGGCGGTGAGAAGTCCAGAGAGTTTGTAGTAACCCTTATCTATCTCACAACACGGTCTGAAAGCTTCAATCAGCTCAAGATCATGATCCCTGAAGAAGCTTAACTCCCCCCTCTTAGAGCTCACTATTGGCTGAACTTCATCTAAAAGGAGCTCATATTCATATCCAGAGAGGAGCAGGGGGATCTGGGTTTTAGAAATAGCGTCCTTAAGCCTTATCTCAAAGAGCTCTGGAGCTTTAGATAGCTGAAGCAGTGTACGTCTCGGGTTCCTAAAGTATAGCTTTAGCTCTGATTTATAGCCCTTAAGGACTCCCATCTTTCCCTCTAAACCTTGAGCGTAAGGCTCCACTACGCTGAGACTATATCCGTAAAATCTCAGGAGATCCGCAAAGCCCTTAGGGAGCCCATAGATACCCGTTAACCAACCGATACGGCCCATCTCTATGTCTAGCTCCTGAGACAAGCTCTTAGCTATATCAAAATTTCTAAAGTTAGCTTTATCGCTTAGAAGCCATGGATCAGATATAACCAGAGATGGCCCTATTATCAGCCTTCTCTCCCTAGTGAGAGACCTGATCTCTTCTAGGATTTCCTTATCTCCTGTTCTCTCCAACCACTCATATACAGGGAATATCTGACCATCTAGGCAGAAAACCCCTGGATCCATCTCCTTATCCCTGTACCTGATGAAAGTAGTTAGAAGTGAGCTAACGAGGATATCCAACCACTTTAAAGTGAACCTAGTGTCAAGTATCCACTCTCTATCCCACTGAGTAAAGGGGAACAGCTTCGGCTTAATAGGAATCTCCTCCCTGAACATATCCTGAGGCATAACCATTCTCCCCTTTTCTAGGGATGTTAATTGAAGTAACCTTTACATCCTTTTAGTTCCCTTAGGATATCTCCAATTCCTCTAATGGTGTTTCCCCTGGGAGGTCTAGCTAGATAGGAACTGTACTTTAGGAGGTTAATCACTAGGTTACTAGAAGTTCTGTTTAGGGG
>JALUEN010000174.1:0-2015 GCA_027052755.1 bacterium
GATCTTAAGAGAATCTTCTCATCTCTTTCCTTTAAAGGCTTTTTTAAAGCTTTTTTCACATAAATCATACTTTTTTCCACAAAAATCTCTGAAAAGGGAGTTAAGATAAGAACAGGGCGATAAAAACTGCCCTATGAGGTGAGAAAAATGGTGAGAATGGTAAGAGGAGATAGTTGGGAGAGGTTAAGCAGTTTTGATAATAAATTGCTTAAAGCCTTCCAGGCAGCGCTGTTATCTTTCAACATCGCTACGCTACTAGAATATGCTCTAGATAACTCTCCGATAGTTAGAAGCCACGTACCCTATAATCCGGCTACTACGATAGATGTGATAAGAGTTCTCTCAGAGGATACCAACGACAGGGTTCGTCAGAGCGTACTGAACTACATTTTTAAGTACATATCAACTCAAATACCCTCACTGGATGATAAGCTTCAGATAATAGCTATGGCTATAAAGTTCATAAAGGGATCTAGAGATCCTGGGGTTATCAGGAGATCTAAGGTATTGTTGAAGCGACTCATAAGATCCTTAGAACCGGAGGTTAGGATAGATCTATTACCTAACCTACCGTTTGAGATCCTCGTAGATATAGTTAGAACCGTAGAGTTAACCAGGAGAGAACTAGATATACTTATATCGCTTAGCCTAAAAGATAAGAGGAGTATATTAATTGGAGAGAACATCATTCTCGGCAAGAACTTGTTTAACTTAAGCTGGAGATCCCTTTGGAAGTTCTACAGATCTCCTCTAGTTAACGGCAGGCTCAGATCTCTCGTAGCTGCGTCTATAGTTACCTTCCTCTATCACCACGGGATAGACGCTGAGATAACCTACAATCTCCACTATGAGGCTGATAAACTATTACTTAAACTCCTTGCCAGAGAACCTGAGATTCTCAGACAACTGCCGTACGATCTCATAGAGAGGATAGCTGATGCAGAAGAGGAGAACTCAATATGGCTTAAGCTAAAGTATAGGTACAAACTCAAGGAGGAATTGAGAGAACCCCTTGTAGGCTCTCAGGAGAAGCCTCAAGGGGGAGACTTAAGAGAAAATTCCGTAGGAGCCTTAATTAATAAGGCTAAAATACTTCTGAAAACTCTCCTCTCAAAAGTCCTCTTAAGAGAGGAGAGGTAGTGATCACCCTTAGGTTTCAAGACTCCTAGAGGTTATGATAACACTCGTGGTCTCTTAGGCAGTCCTGGAAGCAAGTTAATATCTCCAGCAATAGGTATAACAAAGCCTGCTCCATAGCTGAGCCAGAAGTCCCTAACCTTCATCTTCCAGGGCTTTTCAAAATCGGCGTTAGGCTTATCGGTGAGCGATAGCTGAGTCTTAGCCACACATATAGGAAGCTCATCTATCTCTAACTTCCTCAGGAGCTTTAACTTCTTAGATGCCTCTGGTGAGATCTCCACTCCCTCTCCTCCGTAAACCTCCTTGACAAGCTTCTCTATCTTCTCCTCTATTGGATCCCCTGGATCGTAAACGTATCTGATCTCTCGCTTAGAGTTCTCCTCAATAGTCTCCCTCAGCGCTCTCACTAAGGCTTGAGAGGACTCATTAGGTCCCTTAGCTACAGCGTCAGTAGCAACTGCTCTCACGTTTAAGTTCTCAGCGTAATTTAGGACAGTCTCTATCTCCTCAGGAGCCTCATCACCGAATAGATTAAGCGCTATAACCGGCTCCAGGTTAAACCTCCTTATGATCTCCACGTGCTTTCTCAGGTACTTTAGCCCTCTCCTCAGCGCCTCCAGATCAGGTTTGTTCGCTTCCTTTCTATTACCTCCGTGGTACCTAAGTGCCTTACAAGAGGCAACTAAGACTACACCATTAGGTTTCAGGTTATTAGGTCTAGCCACTATGTGCATGAACTTCTCAAAACCAAGATCGCTTCCAAAACCTCCCTCTGTAACAACGAAGTTAGCCAGCTTAAGTGCTAACTTGGTAGCTATAACTGATGAGTTACCGTGAGCTATGTTAGCAAATGGTCCAGTGTGGATAAAAGTAGG
>JALUEN010000174.1:2025-2840 GCA_027052755.1 bacterium
GGTGTACCGTAAGCAGTTTGAACCAAGTTAGGGTTGAAGGCGTTCCTGAGAATAGCTAACATATTCTCAACTGCACCGTTTATATGGGATGCGAGAACAGGTCTCCCATCTAGGGTGTATCCCACGTGGATCTTAGCCAATCGCTCTTTTAAATCCTCTAAACTCCTTGCGAGAGCCAATATAGCCATTATCTCGCTAGCTGATGTTATTATGAACTCAGTCTCTCTAGGATAACCGTTAGCTTTTCCTCCGAGACCTATGATAACTTTCCTCAAAGCCCTATCGGATAGATCGGTAACCCTTGGGAAGGTAACTCTCCTAAGATCTATCAATGGTTCCAATCTATGATGTATGTGGTTATCAATCATTGAGGCTAGTAAGTTATGAGCAACGTTAACTGCGTAAAAATCTCCGTTAAACAGTAGGTCTATATCCTCAGAAGGTATCACCCTAGCCTTCAGAGCACCAGTAGCACCACCCTTAACGCCGAAGACAGGTCCCAGGGAAGGCTCTCGGAGAGCTAGGATAACGCTCTGCCCAGATGTAGAGAGAGCATCAGCTAGAGCTATAGCTATAGAGGTCTTCCCCTCACCCATAGGCGTAGGGGTTATCGCTGTAACGAATATGAGAGTTCCGTCAGGCGAATTCTCTAAAGTCTCCAGGAGTTTATGATCTACCTTAGCTTTATACCACCCATAAGGGTAGAGGTGCTCATCAGGTATTCCTGCTCTGACAGCGATATCCCTTATCCTTAACATACTTATTCCCCCTATCATCTCAGATTCCGCCAGTTAAGTTCTGCTCTAGCTATCTAG
>JALUEN010000175.1 GCA_027052755.1 bacterium
ATCTAGAGCTTGCTCTTAAGTTTATATCTGAATCCACTGAGATGAGAGATTTTGATCTCCTCCTGATCTTAGGTGCGCTATCATTGAATCGCCCAGATCTAGTTCTCTCTAACTTTATCTCTATATACCACTTCAACCAGAGCCTACCTAGACTCCTATTAACCTTTAGAGAAGGGATAGGACTCCTCCTAAGAGAAGGTGCCGAACTAAAACTAGAGCTCCCCCTAGGTTCTAAGGTCTCCTTGATCTCCTTCTCTTCTTTTAGAGCTAGTTCTAAAGGACTCAAGTACCAGCTTGATAACTTGATCCTTAACCCAGGGGGTAGGGGAGTTAGCAACGAAACAATTCAACGGGAGGTATGGATATCCGCTGTAGAGGGGGGAGCTTGGTGTTTCATCTTCACGAGAGATTTAAAATTCTTACGCTGGGATGTAAGGTAAATATTGAGGAATCTGAACGCCTTAAGCGAGCTTTACAGAACCGTGGGCTCCAAGAGGCAGAAGCTCTAGAAGATGCTCAGGTTATCTTCATAAATAGTTGTGTTGTTACCGCTAATGCTGAGAGGAAAACGAGATCCTTACTTAAAAAGGCTCTAGAGAGCTCTAAAGCTAAGATCTTCCTCATGGGGTGCTCTGTCCCCATCAAGCATAGGGGAATACCTCCTTGGCTTGACGAGATCTACTCTAAGTACTCGGATAGGCTTCAGCTCTTAGATAACCTGGAGAAGGAAGCGCTCTTGAGAGAGCTTGGAGCTACGGTTGGATCTTTAAATCTCAGGGGCAGGCCTTTTCTGAAAGTTCAGGAGGGTTGTGATAAGTTCTGCTCCTACTGTATCGTAGCTTACAGGAGGGGCGCTCCTAGGAGCTTACCCCTTGAGGAAGCTAAATCTAGGTTAATGGCTTTGTATGATGAAGCTCGTGAGAAGGGCTTGAATTCCCTAGAGGTAGTCTTAGTGGGGACTAACTTAGCTCTCTGGGGAAGGGAGTGGGGCTTAAGGCTTGAGGATTTGATAGCTGAGCTCCTTAAGCTCCCTAGCGAGATTAGGATCAGACTGTCCTCTATTGATCCAGACGCGGTCAGTGATGACCTGCTCAAATTAATCGCTGACCATACCCCGAGGCTAAGACCTCACCTTCACTTATCTCTTCAGAGCCTCAGCGATAAGGTGTTGGAAGCAATGAGACGTACCCATAGGAGAGCTGACCTGGAGAGAATTATGGAGAGGATTACCCAAATGGGCTTGAGAATAGGGCTTACAGGAGATATTATCGTAGGGTTTCCCGTTGAAGGTGATGAGGAGTTTAGAGAAACCTACGAGTGGTTAAAGGAAGCTCCTCTTTTTCATCGCCTGCACGTCTTCAGGTACTCACCTAGACCAGGAACAGCCTCCTATATTAAATTTAATGGTCAAAAACTTAACTCTGAGGAGAGAGCTAAATTACTCATAGAGCTTTCTAAGAAGCTTAGTTATAACTACATAAGCAGGAGGGCAGGGGAGATATTGGAGGTCTCTCTTGACATTGATGATGAAAGAACCTCTTACGGTCTGATGGGATATACAGAGGACTATCTCAGGGTAAGGCTTAGACCTCTAAAAGGAATTAACGTGAAAACTCAAGGGATACTTCAGGCGAAATTATTAGCCCCACTTAGACCTGAGACCACTCACTGGATAGCTGACGCAGTTATCTCTGATTAATGAACTCATGTGGAATTATATCCTTGGAAGGTATCATCTTGAGGAGGGAATGATATGATTAAAAGAGGATTTTCTGGTAAGCGAGGGTTAACGATATTAGAGCTGATTGTAGTTAGCGCTATTATATTACTGATATCCGCTGCGATTGCTTCCAGTTTCTACGCTTACGTGAAATCTCTTACCACCACCTCAAGGGAAGCTGAAACTCTTAGAGGGATTAGTCTCCTTGAGGTAGAGCTTAGCACTAATTTGAGGAGGGCTACTAAGGGAACTGTCTCCATATACAGCTCACCTCCAGCTATTTACTTCTCCGTAGATCAGGAACTCTACGGCTACAGATTTGATCCCTCTGAGAAAGCTGTCTATAAGACCGTTAACGGTGGTACTTCATGGACTAAGTTACCTGAGGTTAAAGGGCTAGAGGATCTGAGATTTGAGGCTAACTCATCTGGAAGCCTTATCAAGGTTGAGGCTAGGTACCAGGGAAGGCTCTTCTCATTTATGCTAGCGCCTAGGGTAGAGGCTAGGAAAGTAGCGTGGCTTAGGTGGGATTATGCCCTACCTGTTACAGTAAGTAACGATGTCGTTGTAACAATGAGACCGGTAACTTGGAGAAGTTTCTGGGCGAATATGGACTCAGTGAGGATAAGGAACTTGACCTCTGAACCACTTGTGAATAGGACAGTAATTCTTCACCTTGTAGGTGATCGCTCTGCTCCACCACCTGGTTACAGTGACCCTAACGGAATCCTGATTTTCTTGAAGAGAGATGATAATCGGTACTACTACAAAGATGCTTTGCCCTATTGGTCTATCAGGTGGTTCTCAAGGAATTTGTTTTTCAGATTAACAAACGTTTTGCTGTTCGTTAAGATCCCATATATCCCACCTAATGGAGAGGTTGAGCTGGTGTTCTTCTATAGACCCGCTTCAGTACCATCAAAGTTCACAAAAAGCGTTTTTAATGTGATAGGTACCTATGGAAAGGTAAGGGTGAGAAATACCGTTGCTAGAGGTAGCTGGTACTGTTTAGGAAGGGACTTACCGTTTGTGGTTAAACACTTTGACCCAGGAGCTTACATAGCCTCTATACAGGATTACGTAGATACTGACCCTGCCACTGTTAGGTTC
>JALUEN010000176.1 GCA_027052755.1 bacterium
ATCGTAGATAGGGTAATTCCATCCGCCGTGTTCACACACCCTGAGGTAGCTGAGGCAGGCCTGACTGAGGAACAGGCGAAGGAGAGATACGGCCAGGTTACTGTCTGGAGGAAGACTTTCGCTGAGCTCGGAAGAAGTTTAGCTTCAGTGGAGAGAACTGGTTTCGCTAAATTGGTCTTCGCTAAGAAAAATGGGAAGGAGATCTTAGTAGGTGGTTCTCTAGTAGGACCTGGTGTAAGCGATATGATCTCATTTGTAACCCTAGGAATAGAGAAAAAGCTATCCCTAGAGGAGTTCAAAGCTCTAGTTCATCCGCACCCCACTTTTAGCGAGATTTTCTCCTCACATATCATTTAACCATATCATTTAGTATCATTTAACATGAGGACAAGATTAGCGGAGCCATACCTACCAACTGTTAGCGAATTTAATGAAGTTATCAGGGAGATATGGGATTCTAGGATATTAACGAATGGTGCGCTTCTAGAGAGGGTCAGGAATAACCTAAGGAAGATAATAGGAGCTAAATACGTAACGTTAACCTCTACAGGTACACATGCCCTAGAGCTACTCCTCCGCTCACTGAAGCTTACAGGAAGGGTTAAAGGAGACTTAGCAATTATACCCGATTATACCTTTATTGCCACTTTAAATGCGGTTTACAGAAGTGGCTTTAAGCCCATTATAATAGATGTTACCTTGAAGTCCTGGACCATAGATCCAGATAGCCTAAATAGGGCTTTAGAGGAAACGGAAGCAGACTTAGTTATAGCTGTAGATCCTTTTGGTTTTCCCGCAGATTATGACCTACTACTTGAGATCTGTGAGAAACACTCAGCAGTCCTGGTAAGCGATTCCTCCGAGAGCTTAGGAGCTAAATATAGAGGCGTACCGCTTGGAACTCAAGCACTTGCTCACACCTTCAGCTTCTCCCCCACAAAGATAGTTACAGCCGGAGAAGGAGGAGCTATCGCAACGAATGACGAGGAGCTAGCATTCACCTTAGAGAAGCTTAGAGATTACGGCAGAGGTCTTGGGGATAAGGGAATTAAAAACGGAACTAACTCAAGGATATCAGAGATTAACCTAGCAATTCTGTATCTAGGGCTAAAGAAGTTAAGTGATCTGATAGAGCTAAGATATAAGCAATATATGAGATATAGAGACAGGTTAGAACCTTTAGGATTCAGATTCCAAGATCAGGAGGAAAAAGAACCAGCTGTCTCATATACTGTAGCTATCCTTATGGATGATGCACAGAAGGTATCTAACTTGCGTAACTTCCTGATAAGTAAAGGGATAGAAACTAAACAATATTTTCTACCGCTTACATCTCTCATCATGGAGAGACATTACCCTACCCCAAACTCATATAAGTTGTTCAGAGGGTCTTTAGCTTTACCTACTGGTCATCACCTAAGTGAGGAGGAACAGGAGGAGATATTGAAAGCAATTAGCATTTGGTTTAGAGAGCACTGAGGTGTTTGTGAGTATCCATAAACTTTATCTTATCCATAACAGACATGTTATCAGCTTTCTTTATCTTTTTCAAGCCTTTATAGATATCATATCCTATCCTAGCGGTTTCCGAGACAGAGCTAGTTAATAACATAGGAAACACAAGGTTAAAAGCTCCTCCTATCATAGCTCCCTGCGAAGCTACTAAGCTAATACCAGATAAGAACTTAGTGAGGAGATGAAAAGCTATCCGCCCCTCTACCTTTCCTCCTCCTATTTGTGATATATCTGATCTATTTTCCATAGAAAAAATCAGGTCCTCAATGCTCCTATACACTTTATATACCCCAGAGAAAGCTCCAACTAGCACGGAGGGAATAGATATAAGTACTAGAGATGATAGTAGGAAAGAGGGTAATTTGAGGTTTAAGATCGCTAGCTTCTTTAGGAAGTTAGCGATCCTCTTAGGACTAAAGATACCCTTTTTCAGTTGTGGAGTTTTTAGCATCTTCCTTAAGTTGCTGTACACAGAGTATAATGGCTTTCCCTTCTCATACCCAAAAAGTAAGGAGAAAAACCTTTGATTGAATTTAGCCATCTTCTCAGATAAGTACCTTCGTACTTTTCCAGCTACTTTAGAGAGTTTAGATTGAGCTTCCCCTAAGCTAAGAGTTTTCAACAATTGATAAGTTTCAGGCAAGTTCTCTGATAGCTCTCCACTCGCCGAGATATCCATAAGGGGAAAGCTAAGGGATAATCCCCTAGCGGGAGCTAAGATATTTTCATCTTTATCTATGGGAACATGTTCTTCAGCGACTATGAGATCGTCTAACTCTTTAAGTAACCTCCTTGCTCTCACTTTTACTGTTTCCGAGAAAACCTCTGATCGCATTAAAAGGGAGGCTAGATGTCCTAGATCTACAGATATTACCTCATGAGAGGAGTTAGGGTAAGCCACTACCTGATTCAGTAAGATTTCTCTGAGCTTCTCCCTTTTTTGAGGATTAGCCCTTAGCTCCTCTAATATTGAGGAGGATAAATCCTCTAAGGCTTCTCTTAAGCCATCTAATCTAGAGGTTTTAAAAGCACTCATAGAAGGGGTGTACAAGCTAGCACCAAATTGAGCGAAGGCTTCAAAAACTATTAACTTAGCGAGATCCTCAGGAATCAAGCTTTCTCCCCGCTTTTTAGCCTCCTTCAAGTCCCTTATAACTTTCAAGTTAAAGTCCAAGCCTGAGTACTTTGGTAGTGGAAGCGTGTATCTAGGCATCGGGGAGGAAACGAGGTAATTCAAGCTACCTTTTAGAGCGTTCAGTGTTTTCAGCCCGTCAACTTGGGAGTTGAGCTGAAGAAGAGCTATTTTTACC
>JALUEN010000177.1 GCA_027052755.1 bacterium
CTTCATAGATATGAGGAGCGAGGAGGATAAGAGGAAGGTCATTGACACTTTAAGGGAAGAGCTCTCCAAGGATAAGGAGAAGACGATTATCGTTGGCTTCACTAACCTAGGAGTCTTAGAGATGACCAGAAGGCGAAGGCAGAACCCCTTTTACGAGACTATGGGACAGGTGTGTCCTCACTGTTATGGGATAGGTTACATAGTAAAGCCTTACTTCGTAGCTAGCAAGATACTTACTGATATCTTCAGGAAAGCTTCCAAGGCACAGGAGAGGTTCCTATACGTTGAGATCTCTCCAAAGATACTTCAGCCCCTTTTAGGGGATCTGGAGCTACTTGATGTTGTGGATACCCTGGAAAAAACCTTGATCCTTAACTTGAACCATAACCTGGACTACAGGAAGTATAAGATAAAACTCTATAAGAATCCCAGGAACCTACCTCTAGAGGAGCTACCTCAGAGAGGAGAGAAGATAGTTGTTCAGCTCTTAGAGGCAGATCATAATGATTTCACTAAAGCTTGGGGTATGTACGAGAACATGGCTGTCTTAATCAGAGGATTTAAGAAGATGACATTACCTGAGTATAATATACCAGTTGAGGTAAGGGTTACTGATATAAAACCTTACTCGCTATTAATCGGAGAGTTTTTAGCTATGAGGTAGTTACCAGGGGGCTAAGGCAATGTCAGTGGAATACCAGGAGGTAGTAACTATCTCGCAGGTTGAGGGGACAGCTTTAACTGCTATGTCTCCTCCTGGGTATCTTGAGAAATTGATCTTTACCTCTCTTGAGGAGGATGCTTCCTGGGGAGATCCGCTTGGAGCTTTCCTAGGAGAGAAGCAAGTGAAGTTTAAGATCTTAGCTAAATCTGAGGGTATCTTGTGTGGCCTAGGTATGTTTATCAGGACCTTTAAAGCCTTAGAAGAGAAAGCTCGTTTCTGGAGACCTTCTGAGGAAATTAGAGATGGCTACCACTTCAGACCTGGGGAGCTTCTGCTCCTAGGGGAAAGTACTATCAGGACGTTATCCATAGCGGAGAGAACTGCCCTAAACTTTCTGATATACATGAGCGGGATAGCTACCAGAACAAGGGAGATGGTTTCAAGGTTAAGATATCCTAAGCTCCTGGACACTCGGAAAACCCTTCCTAACCTCCGAAGGCTTCAGAAATACGCCTTTATCATAGGAGGAGGAAGCAATCACAGGTGGAACCTCTCAGAGCTTATCATGGTTAAGGACACTCATAAAGCTATAAAGCACCTCTCAGATATTATTAGCTCTCTAAGAGGACACTTTCCGATAAAACCTATAGAGATTGAGGTAGAGGATATAGAGGAGCTGAGCTGGGTCCTGAGCTTGAAACCTGATATAATCATGCTAGATAACTTTCCTCCCGATTTATTGAGGAAAGCTGTTGAGAGGATAAAACGAGAAGCGCCTGATATAAAGGTGGAAGCCTCTGGAGGGATAACTCCAGAGAACATCTCCTCCTATGATATCCCTGGCTTAGACTTCATCTCCACTAGCTATCCATTTTATAACCCATCAAGAGTAGATCTCTCTGTGAAAACTCTCTTCTCTTAATAATGTAGCAAGAAAATGTTTACGTTTTCTTAAAATATTGAACATACTTTTTACAAAAATACCCTTTACATTTCCCGAAATGGTTTTAATATAGGAGTAGAGGAAAGAAAAAGAGAGAAGGAGGGGGTAAAAAATGGATCTTGGAATGCTGGGAATGGCACTGCAGAACTTCTTAACTCCCTTCCAGGGTATGCAGATGATTAACGAGGCTAGGAGGGAAGCAGAGAAGATAATCGTCTCCGATAGACTCTCTGAGATGAGGCACAGACAGGAGATCTGGAAGATGACCAACGACACCCTGAGGGCTATCAGATCCATGCACTGGGACAGCACTAAGAAGCAGATGCAGTACCAGGAGAAGATAGCGAAGACCTTCGCCAACATGTTAGGTAAGACCTGGTAGTAGTAGCTAGGTTGGAATAAAAAAGGGAGGGGATTTTCCCCTCCCTTTTTTATTTTTCTTTCTTTTATCTCTATTACTTTATTAGAGGTAAATAGGGGTAATCTAGAACACCTTAATCTCTCCGAATCTCTCTATTCTCTTACTTCCGATCTCCTTAGGAGGGTTAAGGAGTTTCTCTAGGATGTAGCTTGAGATTTTTGATAGATATGCCTGAGTGATTGGAATTCCAGCTCTAGCTATGGCTGTATCACCTAGTCCTGGATGCATCATCATTATCTTGACCTTTTTCTCCTCCAGCAGTCTCTCTGTTCTTAGGGAGCTCACTAGACTCTTTAAGATACTTGAAGCTAAGCTTATTGTTGACTGATACTCCATAGGGTAATCAGCAGCCTCTGATATTAGGATCAGTCCTCTTCCTCCTTCTCCTAGGAGGTTCACTAGCTGTCTTATCTTCTTAAATAAATTAAGGGCCCACCTAAAAGCTTCTGTTAGCTCCTCTTCTAATAGCTCCTCCTTCTCCTCCAAAATGGACTTGAGCCTAGAGGGGATATCTATCTGTTCTAAGATAGCGATCATCTCTAATCTTAGGTTACGCCTTTTTAATTCGTAATCTAATAGATCTAATGTCCTGGGAAATGAGAAATCAGTATAAGAGAGGAGTAGATACTCGCTCTCTATTAACGGTTTAAGTTTAGATTTTAGGTGAGGTGCTCTAGATCTCTCTGCTAATATGATCGGGAGCATGGAGTTAGCTATTGATAAAGTTGCTAAGGATACTGCTAACTCGTCTGAGCCTAAAATCACTATAGGTTTTGTGTAACTCATAAGAGA
>JALUEN010000178.1 GCA_027052755.1 bacterium
GAGTTAGATATCTCTATTATTAAAGCCATCTGTGATTACCTTGGCCTGAAGAGGAAGTTCATCTTATCCTCTGAGCTTCTCATACCTCAAGATCTGAGAAAAGATGATAGGTTAATAGCTATCTTAAACAGTCTCTCTCCTAAACCTGACATCTACTTAACGGGCAACGCAGCGAGAAGTTACTTGAGGGAAGAGCTATTTCACAGAAATGGTTACAGGGTAACGTGGCATAATTACTCTCACCCTTACTATCATCAGATAATGTGGGGAACAAATATCTTTATCTCACATCTATCAGTGTTAGACCTTCTATTTAATCATGGAAGGTATAGCTTAAAGATAATAACAGGAGAGATGAAGATAGAGAAACCTGAGGGTATAATAGTAATGAACGCGGATGAGTTTAGAAAAACAAAGCGAAGATAGATGGAAAGGATGAGGGGGAGAGATGAAGTTAAGCGTTGTAGCTCCCGCGTATAACGAGGAAGAAGTATTACCAGAATTTATTAATAGGGTAACAAGCTTACTGGAACTTTTGATGAAAAGCGGGAAAATAACTGATTGGGAACTGATAATAGTAGATGATGGTTCAACGGATAACACGTGGAACATCATCAGGGAAGCTCATAGTAGAAACCCTAGGATAAAGGGGATAAAGCTTTCTCGCAATTTCGGGCATCACAACGCTATAACCGCAGGTCTGAGAAGCTCTAAAGGGGACTTGACAATATTCATGGATTCTGACCTTCAAGCTAGGCCTGAAGATATTCCCCTAATTTTAGATGAGTACCTTAACGGATACGAGGTCATCTGGGGTATCGCTTCAGAGAGAGAGGATAGCTTGTTCGTGAAACTCACATCAAAACTCTTCGCTAAGCTTTTCAATAAGATGTCCCCTGTTTACGTTCCAGGAGATGTGGTAATGGTTGGTTTCTCTAAAAGAGCGTTAAATTATATCAACGAGATAAGAGAAGTAGATAGATATCTAGACGGGTTATGGGCTTATGTAGGTTTTAGAAGTAAGGAAGTAAAGCTCAAGAAAGAGGCTAGGAAAGGTGGAAAACCTAAGTACACCTTCTCTAAGCGATTAAAACTAGCTCTATACGCTACAATAAGCTTTACCAAGGGCCCGCTACGATTAGCTACATATCTAGGGATCTTCTCAGCTATCTTAGGGTTAAGCTTAGGTATATATATAATAATAAAAAAATTAGTGTGGAACACAACACTTCCAGGTTACGCCTCTATCTTCTCAGCTATAACCATATTCTTCAGCATGAATTTCATCATATTAGGGATAATAGGAGAGTATATAGGTGTATTAGTGGATGAGGTGAAATCTCGTCCATTATATATAGTAGAAGAGGAGCTTCTAGGCGAATGCAACAGACAATAAGTTAATCTACAATAAGCCATCTATCCAGATACCTCAACCTCTCCTCTCCCAGCCAGTCCTTTAAAAGCTCCTTAAGTTTTAATATATCCTCTTTAAAGTATAAATTTATTAATCTCTTCCTGAGATCACGGGGCAAGTGATCCTCCTTGGATAAGACCCTCTGAAGCCAGTACTTAAATCGGTGAAGTAAGCTAGTAATTTTAGGGGGAAGTGCCCACCTCAACCTATCCTTGAACTTGCTCTGTCTCACAGCTAGATCATAGAGAGGCTTTAGAATTTTTGCCTTGGGACTCCCTAAAACATTATATCTGATCCCCAGGTTGCCAGGCAGGATCTCACTGTTAACTCCTAAGAACCCCAGAACTCGTTTAAGCGTAATCTCAGGTCTTTCAGCCAACTCCTCTAAAAATATCACCTCAACGTTTCCGAACGCTTCAATATAGGCTCTCACCTGTTCGTAATACTTACTGAAACCGATATAGTCGTCATACCTAAGAAACCACCTCTCCCTGCTCCTGTAAGACACGACTCTCTCAGAGATAACCTCTTCAAAAGAGAGATCCTCTTTTCCCGCCTGTTTTAACAGTTTATAGTGTGACCAAGCTCTCTCAGCTGGATCCCTAAGCATAACTATAAACTTAAGTTCCGATGATCTACTACCGTATATTCTCCTGATATTTCCTATAACCTTATCATAGGCATAGAGGTAGGCTACGCTAACCTCTCCTAAAACCCCCTTTCTAGGGGCTTCCTTAAAGAGCTTTATGTAATCCTTTAAATCAAAAATGTAATCCCTGAGGACAAGTCCCTTTACATTCTCTGGATTTTTATATAGCTCCGTTAAGTCTGATCCATAAAATATGAAAAACCAAGGTTCCTTTAAGGGAGCCATATATACCTCAGGGTGCTCTCCCAAATAATAATACAGGGAAGTAGTTCCACATCTAGGAGCACCTAAAACAAGAAAATCTGGTAGTTTACTTAGACCTAAACTCCCATCTATCTCCCTTAAATCCACAATCATCTCTTCCCTCGAAGGTTTCCAGTTAAAATAATTTTCCGTTAATCGTAACCTGTTTTATTATCTCGTAAGCCTCCATGAGGTGCTTATACCATTTAACTGTAACGGTGATAGGCTCAAACTCTATCTCCCCTCGCTTCAGCGCTTCATAGATCTCTATTATCCCCTCCTCAGGTGTTCTCTCCGCTCTGTAACCTAAAACTTTCTCTATCTTATCAAATCTAACGCGATAACTTCTAGGATCAGGATCTCCCGGAACCTCCTCTAAACTTACTGGGAAAGGTAACTTCTCCCTTACTAAGTAAGCTAGGGAGCGTATCCTAAAGTTATAATCATTTGAGCCTACATTAAAGATCTGCCCTCTTACTTCTTTATCAGGAGCTTCA
>JALUEN010000179.1 GCA_027052755.1 bacterium
TTTCTTCTTGAGGCTGCTGCGCCTCCTGTTACTGTTATACCGATAATCGTTGAGAGAGCTGATGGCAATCACGCTCTAGTTAATCAGTACCTCTTGTATAGCTTCCTCGTCTCTGTTATATCAATACCTACTTTTGCTACTATATTTAAACGGATGTTCGGCTAGGTTAAAGGATATTAGAAGGTTAACGCCCTTTTAGTGGAGCTCCTCCCTGAGGCGTAATATCTTTCACTTCTTATCCGGCTATTAGGAATTGAGGGGAGCCCTCTCTCACCTTAAGGACTAAATAGTCAGTGGTTAAGTTCCCATGTTTATCTTTAACGTATAGCTTTAGGATATACTTTCCGGGCTTTAGAGATTCAGGAAGCTTTAAGCTGAGACTAGCTAGGTCTCCTTTCAGATTCATCTTAAAGTTCCCTAGGTTTATTGCTCTAGCATCTAGTATAACCTCCTCTGCTTCACCGCCATCTATCCTAGTACTAATCTCTACTGTGCCACCAGGTGTAGGAGTTCCTTTTATAGTTGGTTTTTCTGAGTAAGCTGGTGGATATAGCCTCTCATTATCAGCATCAAGGGGCTGAAAGATCTCTTCAGGAAAGTCTATTTTGTAGCCAGCTTGTTTAGCCATAACTATAGCGTTTATCAGGAGTTTTCTAAACTGTCTGGCGAAGTATTTGTCGTTGCCAGAATCCTGGTCATAACCCATCCACCAATACCAATCACTACCCTCTGCAGCTAAGATGTTCTCCCAGGCGTGCCACTCTAGGAAGGCTTTTCTATCTTCAGGTGGTGGTGGCTCTAAGGAATTAGGCCTTCTAACCTTTGCTTTCTCAAGTGCGTCTCTGGTTAACTTTAGTAGATACCAAGCCCTGTTCTCTGAAGGCTCACCTATCCAGGTAGACAGGTCTCCGCCTACCCAGGAGCCAGTGGCTAAGGGCTCTAGTTCCCACTGTTTATCTACAGGTAGAACTTCTCTGATAAACTTAGAGGGTGTGGTAGTGTAGATTCCTATCTGATCTGGTTTGTTTAAGAGGGAGTATAGAGCGTTGAGGAAATCCTTGCCATCGTTTGAGTAGAACTGCCAACAGTTCTCACCATCCGCTTGCTGGGTTATGAAGTAGGGCATATCCTCAGGGGTATTGTTAAAGTGTTTCAGTGATTTTATTGTATTTATGAACTCCCAAGCGGCGTGGTATCCATCTGGTTTGCCTCTGAGAGCTCCAAAGTCATATCCTATCTTATCGTGCATGCTCCTGAAGATTATAGTCATCGCATCACTGTTATCGCCATCCAGAAACTGGTTATCTACGTCTATCCTATAAGGCATGTAGTTATCAGCTGCAAAGCCGGACTTGAACAGAACCTCATTGCCAGTAGATATCCACTTGACACCGTTCTTAACGAAGTACTTTATCACCTTTTCAGAGACAGCTCCCTCTCCAGGCCACATACCACGCGGTTTCCTCCCGAACAGCTTCTCGTAAAGCTCTACAGCTTTCTTAACCTGAAGCTCAGCATCTACTGGTGCAGAGAACCTTGGAGGTAGAGGCATCCCTGGGTTTGATTCCCTTGCTAGATCTGTGTCGTGAACCAGTGGCAGGATCGGGTGATAAAAAGGTGTGGTTACAACCTCTATCTGCCCTTTATCCTGTAGATACCTGTGAATGGGGATGACGAACTTCATTATCTTATATGTGTCTAGGACTAGCTTCTTAGCATCGTCCTCTGTGAAGTTAGCGGGACCGTAACCTGCATTCATACCTTTCTTGTATATCTTGTGAACGAACTTGGTCTCATCTTGAATGAACTTCCCATCAGAGTCAATTCCAACTAGCTTTACAGGACCTTTGAGGAAATCCGGATCCATCCAAGCTAAGGTGAACCAAACCTTTAAATCCCTGAAATCTTGATCGTTGAACTTCTCTCCCCTCTGCTTTTTGTCCCATAAGTATTTGTAACCTGGGAATCTCTCTATCTGGGCTTTGTAATCAGCAGCAAACATATGAGTTAAAGCATACTCCTTATCCTCCTCCGTCCATTTTTCCACTGGCTTCATGAGGAGATCTAGTTCTCTATCTAGCTTACCCCACGGGAAGCTGTCCTCTTTGAGATAGGTGGAACTTGAGGGATCAGCGTAAGGTTTTAACTTCTGAACGTAATCCACTAATTGCCTCAACAATGATGAGGAGAGGTTTATGGTAACGTGTACGTTAGGGTACTTCAGGAGTATCGCTGCCATATCATAGTAATCCTTTGTAGCGTGCAGTCTAACCCATGGGGCGGTGTAGGTATCCCTCAGCTCATCTTTGTAATAGGGCTGATGCTGATTCCAGAAGATGTTTAGGTATCTCTTAGGGCCTGGACTTCTCAGCGCTTTATCATTGACTATTTGAGTAGAGGATGTAGCTTGAGTTGATACATTATCCTCTACCTTCATAAGATCTCTGTCTTCCTTTATCTTTTTAGAAAGCTTCAAATGAAATAGTGCATTTATTTTGGAAGCCTTTAATCTCTCTATCCTTGGCGAAATCTCCATAAATAACACCTCCCGCAGCACCCCTCAATGGAAATTATATTATCTAAAAATCTGATATAAGTCCCTAAAAGGGTTAAATATTTTAAACTATCTTTAAAAATAATGGAGAACTCACTCCCTTGAGGGAGTTAAAATTTTTTAAGAAAAATCTTGGATTTTAAAAATAAGTTTACATGTTATGGCAAGATATCTATAGATATTTTTCTTAATTCAGCGGATCATTTTCATAGAAAGGGTCCAGTGAGTTTTGTAGGGGGGATATATTA
>JALUEN010000180.1 GCA_027052755.1 bacterium
GGTTAAGCTGGAAAATGAGGAAGCTAAGCCAATAGAGAATCAGCGCTGAAAAATAAGGGATTCGGGGGTGTTAAAAATGCCGGTGGTTACCGAGCTAACATTTGTACCCTTAGGTGTAGGTCCTAGTGTATCAGGTTATGTAGCGAAAGTTCTGAAACTATTAAAAAACAAAGGGATAAAACACGTACTGACACCCTCCTCCACTGTTTTTGAGACTAAAACCAGGGAACAAGCTTTCAAATTGATAGATGAGCTTAGCGAAGAGCTGTTTAAGGAAGGGATTCCCAGGATAGTTACTATCATAAAGATGGATGAGAGAAGGGATAAGGTTAACTGGAGCATGGACTATAAAGTAGCTGTAGTTAAGGAAAAAGCTGAGGAGAAAGAGAGCGATAGCTAATACTCAGATAATAGCTCTAGCACCTTCCTATGCCCTCTCATCTTCGCTAAAGCTTCTGCAGTTCTGCCCATTTGATCTCTTAAGCTCTTATCGGCGCCCTTCTCCAGCAGTAGTTTCACCACCTTTTCCCTTCCCCAGAAAGCAGCGTACATTAACGCGGTGAAACCCCTCTTATCCCTAGCGTTAAGGTCAGCCCCTGCTCTAATAAGGATCTGCGCCACCCTGTAATGTCCCATCGCAGAAGCTACCATGAGTGGAGTTATACCCTCTTGATCCGCTACGTTAGGATCAGCACCTCTAGCTAGCAGTAGTTTCACCACATCTGCGCAACCCTTGAAAGCTGCGTAGGTTAGCGCGGTCCGCCCTTTTCTATCACGGAGATTAACCTTAGCGCCTTTCCTAATTAATAGCCTAGCTATATCCCAGTATCCCTTATATATAGCAATCATAAGAGGAGTTACTCCCTCTGAGGTCTTAACGTTTAAGTTAGCTTTTCTCTTAATAAGCAGTCTAACGATATTTTTGCATCCTTTAAAAACGGCGAAAGTAAGAGCAGTTCGCCCCTTAACATCCTTAATGTTAACCTTAGCTCCTCTTGAGAGGAGAAACTTAACCATGTTATAGTTCTTTCTCTGAACAGCTATCATCAGAGCTGTGATCCCCTTTTTAGATCTAGCGTTAACGTTAGCGCCCTTCTCTATCAATAGTTCAGCTATAGCCCTGTAATCTGAGTAAACAGCCATCATGAGAGGTGTACGCCCTTTATAATCTGGTAAGTTAACTTTAGCCCCTCTATCCAGGAGGAGTTTAACTGTATCCCAACGTCCTGATGCTACAGCGTACATAAGAGGTGACCACCCATCCCTATCTCTAGCGTTAGGATCAGCACCTGAATCTAAGAGGAGCTTGATAAGACGATTATGTCCACTAGCAACAGCTAACATTAGAGCTGTGTGCCCATCTCTGTTCTTATCATTAACATCAGCTCCCCTGCTCAGGAGAATTTTAACGATATCAATTCTTCCTTTTAAAGTAGCTATCATCAGAGGAGTCATGCCAGTTCTGTTCTTAGCGTTAACATCCCTACCACTATCTAGAAGCTCCCTAATTTTTCTGAGATCTCCCCTCTCCACAGCTACGATTAAGGAGACATCTAAGCTGAGATTATCTGATCGATCCCGCTTCCTCCTCTGAACAGCTAGATATATCAGGTAAACTGCTATAAAGAAGCTAACTGATCCAATAACTATATATAGCCCCTCGTTAGATTTCAAGGAGATCACCTCAGTTGAGGAGCGCTCGGAAATCACTCAAACTAACTTCACCTTTAGGTACTTACCCTTTCCATAATTTATAATGAGTTCTCTGTTAGGCGGGATCTCTAGGAACCTCTCCTTTACTTCCTCACCGTTCACCTTAAGGGATGAGCTTACCATCCTCTTCGCTTCCCTCTTGCTAGAGGCAATACCAGCTCTGTAGAGTAGCTCAACCAGATCCAAGCCACCCTCAGAGCGCGATACTTCATCTAATCCAACCTCAACTGTCTTTAAGTTAACTGGTAGCTCACCTTTAGAGAAAACCCGTATAAACTCCTCCTGAGCTTTGGATGCCTCCTCCTCACCCCAGTACATCCTAACCACGTTGAAAGCCATTTTCATCTTAGCATCTCTAGGGTTAATCGTTCCCTCTTCCAGCGCCTTCTTGTACTGGTTGATCTCATCCATAGGCATATCAGTACATAGTATCATGTAGCGTATTATCAGGTGATCAGGAACCCTCATCAACTTACGGTACATAACCTCAGGAGGCTCGGATATTCCAACATAGTTACCTAAGGATTTACTCATCTTCTGGACTCCATCAAGTCCCTCCAAGATCGGCGTTAAAACCCCCACCTCAGGTTCCTGACCGTATTCCTTCTGAATATACCTAGCAACCAATATGTTAAACTTCTGATCTATACCTCCCAGCTCAACATCAGCCTCTAGGACCACGCTATCATAGGCTTGAAGAAGCGGATATATAAGCTCATGAAGGCTTATAGGCTGATGAGCCTCAAAACGTTTCTTAAAGTCCTCTCTCTCCAACATCTGAGCTAAGGTATACTTAGAGGCCAGCTTTATAAAATCAGATAGTTTCATTGAATCCAGCCACTGGGAGTTATACACTACCTCAGTTTTAGAGAGATCTATTATCTTTCCCAGCTGAGGGAGGTAGTTCTGAACGTTCCTCTGGACATCCTCCTTAGTAAGCATAGGTCTGGTCTTATTCTTCCCAGATGGATCTCCTACCATAGCGGTAAAGTCGCCTAGTATTAATGTAGTGTGATGACCTAGCTCCTGAAATAGCTTGAACTTCCTGAGGACCACAGCAAAGCCCAGGTGTATGTCCTTAGCGGTGGGATCTATACCTAACTTTACCTTAAGGCGCCCCTTCTTAGAAAGCTTTTCCTTGAGCTCATCAAGGGTTATTATCTCCTCAACACCACGAGAGATAAGCTGTAATTGATGCTCTACTTCTTGAGGCGTCAGCTGAGACATTATCATCCCCTCCTTAAGTGCCAGTTTAGGTCTATCTTCTCTTGCTTTCTACAGTCTCTCATACCTTCCCCTCTGAGAAAAGCCCCTAAGGAGGTAAACAGCGGTTAGTTAGAGAAGAAGAGAAAATTAGGATGGGTGATATTTTCCGATTTTCCTTGAGAAGGGGGAGATAGGTATGGCTAATCCTAAGGTTAAGCTATCCAGAAGCCGCGTCAGGAGGAGGAGAAATAACGTAGAGAGGTTAGTAGAGTACGGCACGCTGAGCAAATGCCCCAGATGTGGAGCAGCTAAACTACCACACAGGGCTTGCCCCAAGTGTGGATACTACAAAGGTAGAATATACAAGTTCCCTGAGGAAGAGGAGACTGAGGAGTAAACCAAAAATGGACTTTCCCTCTTCATTATTTAAGGAGTCCTTGTAAGGCTTCACTTAGCCTTAAAGGACCAAGGTATCAGGAGGTGTATCCTATTGGAGGAAAAGCTTTCTCTATCTCTTCATGGAGCGGTTACCATAGAGGTCCAGCGAGGGCTCTCTTTCCTCCAGATAATGGACAACTACAGAGATGCCTTTGAAAACCTGAGAAAGGTTTACGGTGAGCCGGTGGCTATTCAGTTTGAGGATGAACTGCTGAGCCTAAACGAGCGTCCAAACCATGATGGAAGGGTATGCTTAATCACGAAGAGGAGCTTTTTAGGGGAGAAGATTATACAGAGAACGTTGATATACATTCTCGGAATGGCTTTGGTTAAAGTTCTCCCTGAGCACAGTTTAAAAGTCCTCCACTCCTATGGAGCAGGTATATTCTGCGTGGTCAGGGACTCAAAAGGAAATAGGGTAACTCTGAAAGAGAACCAGATAGATGCCCTGAGATCAGAGATGAGAAAGATAATAGACCTTAACTGCGAGATAAAGAGGATAAGGATAGATAGAAGAGGAAGAACTGATAGAGTTTTAGAAGAGCTAAACATTGCTCAGAACGTGGTAGGGAAGGAAGTTATAGAGAGGTATAGGAGAAAGTACTTTGACTTCTTCGTGAGCGAATGTGATAACTTCAGCTATGCTGAGTACTCAACGATTCCACTATTACCTTCAACAGGTTTAGTTAAGGGTTTTGACCTCAAGAACTACCCTCCAGGCTTGGTATTAGTGTTACCTAAACTAGATAACCTTGATGAGCCCAGGGAATTTGAGGAGATACCAGCGCTATTTCAGACATTTCATGAGTACAGCAGGTGGCTGAGCTACTTGAAAGTAGACACCATAGCAGATCTGAACGAGATCATCAACAAAGGAAAAGGCGACGAGCTAATAAGCATAGCTGAAGCGCTCCACGAGAGGAAGATAATAGAGATAGCAGATGAGATCAGCAGGAGGATGAAAGAGGTCAAGCTGGTGCTGATAGCAGGTCCCTCATCAGCAGGGAAAACTACCTTCAGTAAGAGGTTAGCTATACAGCTGAGAGCTACTGGAATTAATCCGATAACCATAAGCATGGATGACTATTTCCTAGATAGGGAGTACACGCCTGTTACTGAGGATGGCAGGAAGGACTTTGACTCCCCTGATGCGCTTGATAAGGAACTATTCATAAGCCACCTGAGAGCCCTAATAAACGGAGAGGAGGTAGAACTTCCCAAATATAACTTCCACACAGGTAAGAGGGAGAAATCTGGAAGAGTAGTGAGGATGACGGAGGATTCTGTGTTGATAGTAGAGGGGATCCACGCACTGAATCCCGTTTTCTCCGCCTCTATCCCCTCCCATATGAAGTTTAAGGTGTACGTGAGCGCTCTAGCTCAGCTAAACATAGATGATAAGAACAGGATACATACCACTGATAACAGGTTACTGAGGAGAATGGTCAGGGATTCACTGTTCAGGTCTTACGGAGTTCTAGATACTATAAGACAGTGGCCACTTGTGAGGCGCGGAGAAGTAAATTACATATTCCCCTATCAGAACACAGCTGACGCCATGTTCAATTCCGCTCTTCCCTATGAGCTAGCAGTTCTCAAACCCTTTGTTGAGCCTATGCTAAAGACTATCCCCTATTACTATCCAGAGTATCCTGAAGCTAAGAGATTACTTGATGTGCTTGAACACATAGAGCCGATAACACCAACCAGAATTCCTCCTAACTCCATTCTGAGAGAGTTCATAGGAGGTAGTATATTTGAGTATTAGCGCTCGCGGGGGGATAACATGGACGATCTATACAGTGAGGATCAAGCTAAGGGTATAAGGGTAAAGCGTAAGAGGATCGGAGAGATACTCTTAGATCAAGGTGTAATCAACGAGAATCAGCTTAAGGAGGCTCTAGAATACCAAAAGCTCAGTGGTAAGAGATTGGGAGAGATACTCGTAGATCTAGGATACGCTACAGAAGAGGATATAGCTAAAGCCCTCAGTCAGAACCTGTATGTACCTTACGTGGACTTAGATGAGGTTCAGCCGGAGGAGGAAGCGATAAAGTTACTTCCCCTTCAACTGATGGAGAACAGAGCTGTTCTCCCGCTTAGAATTAGGGGCGATAGGCTAGAGGTAGCTATAGCTGATCCACTTGATATAGATACCTTAAACGAGGTAAGCCGTATAACAGGGCTTATCCCTGAGCCGTTCATAGCGCCTAGGAGCAAGATCCTAGAGGTCCTCAGCAGGTTCAGAGCTTCTTTGGAGATCCAGGAGACAATAAAGAGCTTAGCTCCTGCCGAAACTGAAGCTGAAGAGTTCATCGGAGCTATTAATTTAGATACAGCTGAGGATCGTCCAACTATTATCAGGCTAGTGGAGGCTATATTCAGAGAAGCGATAGTCTCCAGGGCTACCGACATACATATTGAACCCACTAAGCGAGATATAAGGGTCAGGTATAGGATAGATGGCATCCTGTATCCCAGGTTTTCCTTCTCTAAGGACATATATCCAGAGGTCAGTACCAGGATTAAGCTGATAGCTAACCTGGATATTACAGAGCACAGACTCCCACAAGATGGACACGTAGCTCTCATAACCAGTAGGAAGGAGTACGACCTCAGGATATCCACATTACCTACTAAGTGGGGAGAGAAGATCGTTGTACGTATATTAGATAAATCTGCTCCCCTGCTTCACCTTGAGGATTTAGGGTTCTCCAGAGATCTAATGAGCAAGATGTTAGACCTGATCAGTAAACCGTACGGTTTCATAGTAGTAGCTGGTCCCACAGGCTCTGGAAAAACCACCACGCTCTTCGCGCTACTAGAGAAGTTAGATCTCCTCTCTAAAAACGTTGTAACCATTGAGGACCCCATAGAGTACGAGTTGGAAAACATAAACCAAACCCAAGTTAACGAGAAAGCTGGATATACCTTCGCCACAGGATTAAAGCATATCCTCAGACAAGACCCAGATATTATCCTAATCGGTGAGATAAGGGATAAGGAGACGCTAAACATAGCTATACAAGCGGCGCTGACAGGTCATCTAGTCCTATCAACTATACACGCTAACGACTCTATCGTCAGTATATATAGGATGAGGGACTTAGGCGCTAATCTATCAGATCTCCTCAGCGCGTTAATAGGTGTGATAAGCCAGAGATTGGTTAGGGTTTTGTGTCCTCACTGTAAAACAGAAGAGAAGTTATCCAGCCATCAGCTAGCCTCATTAGGTTTTCAGGAACTACCTTCATTGAAAGCTTATAAACCTGTGGGATGTAGCCGATGCGAGTGGAGGGGCTACAAAGGTAGGACAGCGATAGGAGAGGTATTGATAATAGATGAGGATGTAGCAGATATGTACTTAAAGGGGAGAAGTGCCTACGAGATAAGGGATCGCCTCAGGAGGGAGAAAGGTTTCAAGACTATGTTAGATGATGCCTTAGAGAAATTGAAGAGAGGTATAACCTCATTTGAGGAGCTGAGGAGAGTGCTGCTCACTAAGTCCTAGAGGAAGCAACCTCCGTTTGTAGAAGATGTAATAAAAATCACCTCTTCCTTTGAATCAGAGTGGGGAATTCCAAGAGAAAAGAGAATTGATAGATAGGGGGAAAAACTAGCAAGTGGCTAAGGTGATGAAAGGGGTACATAGGATAGCATCCACCCTTCTAGTTATCATCCTATCCCTTATAGCTATTTTCATTATTACGGAACCATATGCTAGAGCTGGTGTATTAGTTCCTCCTCCTAAGCTGATCTACAAGTACAACCCTAAGTATAGGAACCCCTTTGATCCCTCAGCTGAGAAGAAAGTGCCTGAACCTCCTGATAAATATCCCGTCCCACTTAAGGAAACTGATTTCTTTAAGCAAGTGGAGAAGTTAAATCAAACCCTTCCCAAATACAAGGGCACACTATTTAGGGATGCCAAACCAGTAGGCGATAACACCAGGAGAATTATTCCTCAAAAGGGGAAGGAGAAGGTTGTTGAAGTAACGAGATTACCAAATTACGAGAATTTAAAGAAGAGGAACTTAATGTTCGCCATAGTGATCTTCTTACTTCTACTTTTAGGCATAATAGGTCTCAGCATATACCTGAGATATCAGAACATGGTAAGGATCGTTACAACTCCCGCTAAGATCTACGTGAGAGCGCCTAGATCCAGGAGAAAACTTAGAGCTGGTGCTAGGACCACCGCTACACGTCCTAGGAGGAGAAGGAGGAGAACCTTACTTGATTAAAGGAGTCCCACTATCTCCCGTAGATGGTCCGATACTAATTGTAGGCTTAGGGAATCCTGGACAGAAGTACAGGCTTACGAGACATAACTCAGGCTTTCTGATAGTTGAGGAGTTAGCTATTAAACTCAAGACTAAGTTTGATACCCTGAAGTTCAACTCAATGATAGCCAGAGCCAGTTACAGAGATAGAGAAATTTTTATACAGAAGCCCTTAACCTACATGAACTTAAGCGGAAGCGCTGTCAAGCCCGCAGTAGTTTCCTTAAGGATACCACTACAGAACCTCTTAGTAGTACACGATGAGATAGACCTCCCCTTAGGTAGGATAAAGTTCAAGTGGGACGGAGGCACAGCAGGGCATAAAGGGCTAAACTCAATTGTCGCCTCCTTAAACACCTCAGATTTTGCTAGGCTAAGGATAGGAATCCAATCGGTTCCTAAGAAGTACATAAACGTCAGGGACTTCGTCTTAGAACCCTTCACTCCTGAAGAGATGGCGATCTTCCAGGAAGTTAAGTCATACGCGGTAGAGGGGATACTTACCTATATTTCCGAAGGACTAAGCGAAGCGATGACCGAATTTAACCCACTAGATCTCAGAACACAAATCTTATAAACTATCGTTCCTTAAAACTAATATCGTTTCTCCAGAAAAACTACTATTATGTGATAAGTTCCCTAGCAATAACTACCCAGGATTCAGTGTAGAGGTTAAAGCTCTACCCCTTACTGTACATGAGAGGATGCTTAGGTAAAATGGGAAAATAGTTATTATGCAGTATAAAACGGAAAAGGAGTGAACAGTATGCAAGTGATGAGGTTTAAGGTTAAGTACTTCCTTCTAAGCTTCACTCTCCTCCTTCTCATAGCCTTATCCCTTGGCACAGCTCTCTCCGCCTCTAAGGTGAGGATAGAGTTCTGGCACGCTATGAAGCCTGGAACTCCTAGGGGAGAGGCGATAAACTACCTCATTAACAAGTTCAATGAGGAGCACAGCAATATACAGGTGGTATCAGTTTTCAAGGGATCGCCTAAGGGAAACCCCTACAACAAGCTATTCAGGGAACTGCTCATAGCGGTCTCCAAAGGAGAGCCTCCAGCTATCGCTCAAGCTTACGAGAACTGGACCCTGCAGTTCCTCGCCGCTGACAAACTACTCCCCCTAGAGGAGATGGTTAATGAGGATCCTGAGTTCAAGTCAGAGCTAAGTGATTTCGTTGAGGACTTCTACAGGTCAAATGTGGTAAACGGTCAGCTGGTATCATTACCTTTTAACAAGAGCATATGGGCACTTTACTATAACAAGGATATCTTTGAGACCTTTGGACTAACCCCCCCTAGGACCTGGAACGAGCTGAAGAAAGCCTCAGAATACATCTACTCAAATACGGAGATCTACGGTATAGCCATATCCCCATCCGTAGATACCTTCGTAGCTGTCTATCTAACCAAATACGGCAAACCACTCTTTCTAGGTCTAACTCCCAAATTCGCAGATCCAGAGGGCTTAGAGGTTATGAACTACCTAAGGAGTTTATTAGACAGCGGCGGAGTGGTCTCAAGTAGATCCAGGAAGCTTTTCACTAGAGGAGAGGTAGCGATGATAATAACAACGACCAGTAAATACGAACGCCTAAAGAGAAAGGCCAACTTCCAGGTAGGGATAGCTCCGCTACCACTGGAGAGAGGTAAGTACCCGTTTGCAGGAACTAACCTAGTGATATTCAAGGAGATCTCCCCTGAGAAACAGAGAGCAGCTTACACATTCCTGAAGTGGCTCCTGAAACCGGAGAACATCACTTACTTCGCCATGCACACAGGTTACATCCCTGTTAGAAAGAGCGCCTTGAGGAGTACAGAATACCAGAGATATCTGAGAGAGAACCCCGACCTGAGAAACCTGCTCTCGGAAACCTTCGGCAAACTAGAGCCTCAGCCTCCAGTATGGGCTTGGGAGAACGTGAGATATTACTTAACTGATGCTGTAACTAATGTGTTGATAAGTGGTAGCGCTCCAGAGAAAGAGCTAGAGCGCGCAAAGGACCTCACCTTAAAGATAATAGAGAACCAGAAGATGTTCAACAAACCCTTCAGATACGGAGCCATTCCCTCAACGCTAGCAGTAAGATAAGCTAATCAGAGAACTCTCAGGACTTTAAGAGAGGCTGGCTTTAGCCAGCCCTCTTTTCATTTCCGTGAACCCGTTTAGAAAACCCCTTTCAATTCTTCCCTATTTTCACTTTTTTTTAA
>JALUEN010000181.1 GCA_027052755.1 bacterium
CTTTAAGGAGTACACGGAGAAGGTCTGGGGAATACCCCCAAGTGAGATATCTCCTGAGTGGGGGGCTCAGAGGGTTAAAGGCCTCTCTGTAGGTAAGGTCTTAGCAAACGCTTTAAAGAAGATCTTCATCAGGGATAGGAGCCTCCTACAGAAGTCAACGGAGACTAGCTTAATAGAGCAGTTCATGTACCCTAAGTACGGGCCTGGACAGTTATGGGAGCTGGTGGGCGAAGAGATAGAGCAGATGGGCGGTAAAATATTAAAGGGATATAGAGCTACGAGAGTTTTCCTAGATGGGAAAAGGGTTAAGAGAGTTATAGCTGAGTCTACATCAGGTGGTGAGAGCCTCTCCTTTGATGTAGATTACCTGATATCTTCTATGCCTGTAAGGGATCTCTTTGAAGCTCTTGAGGGAGAGGTTCCCTCAGATGTAAGAGATGTGGGAGTTAACCTCCAGTACAGGGATTTTATAACCGTAGGGGTGTTATTAAAGCGCTTGAGATTTAAGAACGAGACGAAGATAAAGACTATAGGGGATATAGTTCCCGATAACTGGATATATGTTCAGGAACCTAAGCTGAAGGTGGGTAGGCTTCAGATATTTAACAACTGGAGCCCGTACCTAGTCCCTGATCTAAGCAAGGTATGGATAGGTATGGAGTATTTCGCTACTAGAGGTGATCAGTTGTGGAGCTCTAAGGATGAGGATCTAATAGCTCTTGGAGTAGAGGAGCTTAAGAAGATTGGAGCAATAGAGAATGATGATTTCCTAGAAGGGGTTGTCATCCGAACTTTAGATGCTTATCCAATATACCATGGAGCTTACGAGAGATTTCACCTAGTGAGGGCGTTCACCGATGAGATCTCAAACCTGTTCCTGATTGGTAGAGCTGGAATGCACAGGTACAACAACCAGGATCACTCTATGTTAACAGCTATTGAGGCGGTCAAGAATATTTTAGAGGGACGGGTAGATAAGGATAACATATGGAGGGTTAACACGGAGAAAGAGTACCATGAGGAGCTTAGCTCAAAGGAAAATAATAGCAAGAGATAGGTTCTGAGAAGATGGTACGGAAGCTATTTGAGAGTGGGAAAGCTCATAGGTTACTGGAACTATTTCCATATCTTGCAATTAACCTCTTGTTGTGGTCCCTACTATTAACATTAGTCTCTCCCTTCTTAGAGAGAATGCCTGTTAATGACCGATTTAATAGAATAATAGACTGGCAACCAGTTAGCACAAAGAAGTTTGTTGATATATGGCTGAGAGAGGGAGTAATAAAAAATAAGTTTAGACTCATGGAGGATCCTGATAGTGTAGAATTTCTCAGGGGGAGATACTGGATATGGTGTAAAGCTACAGGTAGGGAGCCACCCTACTCACCTAACTGGGGAAGACTTACCTATCCATTTTATCCTATTGGGCATGAGCTGTTGATCTTCTCTATAGCTAAACTATTAGGCTTAAGAGAGGTATCAATGAGGTTCCTAGGGATTTACGCTTTTATATATCAGTTTATCACTGTACTGATTTTCACATTAATTCTTAAGGAGTTTTTAGAGGACAAGCTAAAGGACAAACTACTCCTATTTCTGCTGGTAGCTCTTGGGATCAGCTTAATATGGTTTAACGCGTTATTTGGCTATTCATACCTGTTCAACTTCTTCTCTGATTTAGCAGGGCTTTTGCCGTTGATGGTTCTACTTCTCCTGAGATTAAATGGAAAGTTTATCTCTAAACCCCTTGGAGAACTGTTATACCTTGCCGTATGGCTTTGGGGAGTTTTCACGGATCACATCTTCATATTCCTCGGTATATCAGTCATAGCATTTGACTTACTAGTTCTTTTTAGGCAGGCTAAAGAAAAGGAGATTTTCAGAAGAGATCTCATCTCCTTTTCTTTTTCGCTCCTAGTTTTGATATCTCTGTATTTATATAGCTATGGATATTATCCGCTTTTAGAGGCTTTCAAGGCTAAGTTCTTAGTAAGGGGAGTAGGGGATAGAGGTTTCTACTCTGTCTTCGCTTTATATGACATGCTCCTCTCTGATTACCCTATATTTATACTAGAGGTAGCTTTTGGGAAGATAGGTAAGTATATCTATCTCATCTCTGTAGTTTCCCTTTTCTTTATATTTTCAGATTTCCTGAAGATAATAAGGGATAAAGGGGAGCTTGGGAAGGCATTGGAAAGAGATTTACTAATTCCTATTTTCCTTATCTTCACCCCTGCTTTTAACCTACTAGCTCTTCCATCTCATACCGTTAATCACTGGTTTCCCTTTATAAAAATTAGTTTTGGAATATCTTTCTTAATCATTTACATAACCTATAGACTAGTTATCCTCGTTAAAGAACGTTTTTCCTTGACTAAGAAGGATTTCCTAATAGGAGTTTTTCTAGCTTTAAACTTGATCGTTTATTATGTGTTCGGTTATCAATTAAGTGCCTCATATTTTAACGTTATCTTCTCTAAGAACACGCTTATGCCTAGTTACTATCGTGAGCTTATGGAAGTTATTAAAGGGGAGACAGGTTATAGGGACATCGTTTTCTCCCCTTTAATTGAAGCTCGTACAAATCCTCCTTCTTTCTTAGCATCCTCTTTAAAGAGGATATACTACGTTGAGAAGCTCTCTGATATAGACTCATTAACCAGGCACCTAGGAGAAAAAGATTTTAACATAGTGATCATATTATCAAGATATGACCCTTCTCTGAAGACCTTGAAGAGGTTTTCTTTTAGATTTATATCCCTGTACAGGTATAGAATTCTCTGGATAAGTAATGAGA
>JALUEN010000182.1 GCA_027052755.1 bacterium
CTTCAGGAACTCTCTCTACTGATCTCTGATAAAGGTCTCAGCTCAGAGGAGATTTATCAAACACTGCTAGACGAGTCCTCTTGGAGAGAGGAGTTAGCTCCTGGAGCTTACGTTATCGGAATCCTTAACAAGGCTGATCTTCTTGGGGAGATCCCCGAAGTTATTTTAAGCGCTATGGATCGCCTTAGAGATGAGGGAATCCTGAACAGGTACTTAACCATCTCTGCCCTTAAGGGAACTGGATTGGAGAGCTTACTTAAGACGATAAGGGATACCATCTTACCTGAAGATAGACTTCTAGATGAAGCGGCGTACACCACTAGCAGGGCAAGGGAGAAGTTGACGAGGGCGCTAGAATCACTAATTGAGACTAGGGAGGCGTTTAACCAAGGTCTAGAAATAGAGTTGGTAGCTTTCAGGCTGAGGAGAGCCATGAACTTCATCGGAGAGCTCACAGGAGAGGACGTGAGCGAGAGCATCCTAGACGAGGTTTTCAGTAGGTTCTGTATAGGGAAGTGATCTGAGAGAAAGATCAATTTCAGGAGAAATAGGGAGTGAGGGATAGATCGTGCTGGAGCTAGTTCAGAACCTGAAGACTTATATCCAACTCATCACAAGTAACACTACTTGGGATATCTTCATTAGGTTGCTTCTAGCCTTTCTCCTTGGGAGCCTTATCGGGCTTGAGAGGGAGAGCATACAGAAACCAGCTGGTTTAAGAACACACGTACTAGTTACCTTAGGGAGCGCTATATTTACCCTATTATCAATAGAGGGCTTCTTTGGAGCTGACCCTGCTCGTGTAGCAGCTCAGATAGTCAGCGGTATAGGTTTCCTAGGAGCTGGTACCATAATAAAAACTGGGCAGTACGTTAGAGGACTTACTACTGCAGCTACCCTGTGGGTTTCAGCTTCTATAGGGATGGCTTGCGGAGCAGGAAATTACTGGACAGCTATATCTGGTACTACTGTAGCGCTTTTGGGACTGATCTTCCTAAAACATGTTGAGAGGGCTTTTGCCTCTAGGAGACCTCCTATCAGGTTCATATTAACCTTTCCCTCAGAGAAGTACTCAGATCCTCTTATCTCCTCGCTACTCCAGGTGTTCCTGGATAGGGACTTCAGACTTATGGACCTTAAGATAACGCCGCGCGGAGATAGTGTTGAGATTGGACTTATGGTTGTACCACCAGAGGAGGTTTCCTTAGCTAATCTCTATGAGGAACTCATAAGGTTAGGCGCAAGAGATGTGAGGAGGTTTTAGGATGAGCAGGAGGTGGACAGATTGAAGCTTCCTGAAGGGATACGAGATGAGGACTTAAAACTGTTTTTGGACTTTTTGTCAATACCTACTACTAACGATAACTTAGAAGCTCAACTTAAGGGCGCTCACTTCCTTAAATCCCGGCTAGAGGATTTGGGTTTCAATGTTGAACTCTTACCGATAAAACCTAAGGGTTTAAAGCTTCAAGGGAGGAGCCCTATCCGTTTCTCAGATGAGGATAGCGAGAGGTACATCGTTTACGCTTACCCTGAAGGTATGAATCCCTCTGAACTTCCTCTGGTGATATACGGGCATTATGACGTGGTTCCGGCTATGGGATGGGAGGAGGCTTTCTCGCCGAAGCTCCTGGAAGAGGAGGGCGACATAAGGGTTTACGCTAGGGGAGCTAACGACATGAAAGGAGGGATTTTCGCTGGACTTCTAGCGGTAGGAGAATATAAGTCTAAGTACGGTAGGCTTCCTAAGGTTAAATTTATCTTAGTAACCGATGAGGAGGAGTGGTCTAAGGGAGCCTGGAGTATAGTCTATCACTATAAAGAGATCTTAGAGGGAGCGAAGCTGGTGATAGTGCCTGAGATAGGAGATGGCTCTGCTGAGGCGGGATCTGAGGGGTTACTGATAGGCAGAAGGGGTAGGGTAGTATTTGATCTGAGGATTAAGGGAATCCCGTATCACGGCGCTAAACCGATAGAAGGGGTTAACCCAGTCCTGAGACTAAGAGCTGCAATTGATACCTTGTCTGATCTCCAGCTCGGCTACGATCCGAGGATGGGAATATACGATAGCTTGGCAATCCTCAGCTTGGAGACACCAAGTTATCAGCTAACTATTCCTGAAGAGGTTAGACTGAGGGTAGATCTGCACTACACATCAGAGTTTCTGAGAAAATTAGCTTTTGAAGGAGCAGAGCTTTCATCAGGTTATGAGGAGCGATTAGTTAAGTGGCTTGAGTGGAGACTTTATCCTAAAGTTGATGGCTTAGAGATTAAGCTTATGGATAGACCTACGCCTTTCCCTCCTCTGTGGATGGAGAATCCTGAGAAGGTAAGGGAGATCTTGGGAGATATCCCAAAGAGGTATAACTTGATCGTTAGCGTCGGCTCCTCAGTGGCTGATGAGAACGTTTTAGCTACTCTGAAGGCTGAATACCCTGAACTGATTATCGTTGACCTCTGTCCTGTAGGAAGGGGAAGCCACTCTGTAGGAGAGTGGATCTCACTGAACAGTCTCGTTAGAATCAGGGATATTCTCCTGGAGATCTTTTGAGGTGATCTACTGTTTTATATCTTTTTATAAAACATTCCTGTAACTCCTAGTATTCTCCTCTCTGCTAGTTTTACATAATCAGGATTAATTTCATATCCTATAAAATATCTATTAGTTTTAAGTGCTGCTATCGCTGTTGTTCCTGATCCCATAAAAGGATCAAGCACAACTTCATTGGAATACGTGTAAAGTTTAATTAATCTGTATGGTAGTTCTATAGGAAATGGTGCAGGATGTCCTACTTT
>JALUEN010000183.1 GCA_027052755.1 bacterium
TTGGAGCGTTCCCAAACCTGAAGATTTGGAGGAGGTTACGAAACTTAGCTTAATGGATAGCTCAAGTAGTGGTGATTTAAAGGATCTAAAGGATCTAATAAAATAGATAGGAGGGGGTAGTTTGAGGGAGCTTGCTAATTGGGAGATCATTGATAACGGAGAGGATCTAATCTTCAAAAAATCCTTTATTTTCAGGGGGCAGAGAAAACTTATAGAATTTATAAAAGCACTTCTTGAGCTCAGCAATGAGTTTATCGTTAACCCACGTATTGAGATCTTTTACCCTAAGGTTATCACTTCACTTCAGGGACCTTCTAAGGAGAGGGATAGGTTAAGCATCTTCGCTATGGCTATTGACGATACCTATGAGAAGTTCTCCGGCTATTAAGGCTATTAAATGGATCATGGCTTAGTTGGAGGTGATATATCATGTCGGAGATGAGGGAGATTAACGAGGAGCTTAGAGAGGAGATAGCTCAGCTGTTAGAGAGACTGATCTCTTACAGGACTTTAGCATCACAACCTGAGGAGCTGAAGTCTATCATAGACTTCTGTGAGGAGGAGTTTAAATCTCTAGGTGTTCATATTCACAGGTATGAGCGTGAGGGGAAGCACTCGCTTGTAGCGGTCAATAAAGACACTAAGGAGCCTGAGGTTATGCTGGTTGGCCACCTGGACGTGGTTGATGCTCCAGAGGACATGTTCCAACCTGTTAGAGAGGGTAACATCTTAAGGGCTAGAGGAGCTATTGATATGAAGGGACCCTCTGCCGTATTGATAAAGCTCTTTAAGAAATGGGCTGAGAAGGATATATCCCTTGGTATAATGCTAACAACTGATGAGGAAGTGGGAAGCGAACATGGTATAAAGTACCTGTTATTTGAGGAAGGGTGGGGAGCTAAGGTAGCTCTTATCCCTGATGGTGGCCTTAACTTCTCTATCGTTACCAGGAACAAGGGAGCCTATCACTTTGAAGTTATCGCCCATGGTAAACCTGCTCACGGGAGTACGCCCTGGCTAGGGGAGAACGCAATTGATAAGATAATATCCTTCTACCTTGACCTTAGGTCTTTTATACATCCGAAGCCTAACTTTGACCCTGAGAGATGGTATAATACCCTTAACCTAGGAGTGCTGGAAGGTGGGAAAAAGGTAAACATCGTTCCATCTTTTGCTAAAGCTCATTTTGATATAAGGTTCGTCAGACCTCATACACTTGATAGTATAAGGGCTATGGTCAATGCTCTGGCTTCAAAATGGGATCTAGAGGTTAATGAGTTATCCCTAGGAGATGTGGTTGAGGTACCATTGGAGAATGTTTACGTCAATACATTCCTGAGCGCTTACAAGGAAGTTCTAGGTGTTGAGCCTACCTTAGAGGGAGAGCATGGGGCAACTGATGCTAGGTTCTTCGCAGAGAAGGGAATACCTACGATAACCATCTATCCAGTTGGTGGAGATATACATGGTGATAATGAGTGGGTTGATCTAGACTCACTGGTTACCCTGTACGATCTGTTTGACAGGTATCTTCAGAGGGTTTCTGAGGGTAAACTGGAGACTTTACCTGACGAGGTCTCTGAGGAAGACTTGCAGTAAAGCTAATTGTCAGGAAAGGGGCTAGGTTTTATGGGGTTAGAGGTGGGGAAGTTAAGACCAGAGGAGCTTTCAAGAGTGCTAAGTCAGATTTCACTCCCTAACGATGTCCTCGTTCCCCCAGGGATAGGCTTAGATGCGGCTGTGGTGAAGCTCACTGATAAGCTTGCCCTGGTGATAGCTAGTGATCCTATAACGGCTACCACTCAGAGGATAGGGTATTATGCTGTTCACGTTAACGCTAATGACATAGCCTCAGTTGGAGGGGATCCTAAATGGATGACGGTTGACCTCCTCTTACCTGAAAGCGCTGATGAGAGGTTGCTAGATGAGATAATGAGTGATTTAACTGAGACATTGAGGGATATAGGAGCTTCGCTAGTAGGTGGACATACTGAGGTAACTCCTGGAATTGATAGGCCTATCATTGGGGCCACTATGGTTGGAACTGCTAAGGTGGATGAACTTATGCCTGCGTCTAACGCTAGAGCTGATGATCTAGTGGTCCTGACTAAGTGGGCTGGACTTGAGGGAACCTCTATTGCTGCTAACGAGAAGGAGAAGTACCTCAGGGAGAGGATAGGCGAGGAAGCTTTGAGGGAAGCTAAATCGTTAATAAAATATATCTCCGTTCTCCCTGAGGCTAGGGAGGCTAGAAAGTTAGTCCCGTTGGGAATTGTTCATGCATCTCATGATCCTACTGAAGGTGGAATTCTCGGGGGGATCTATGAACTAGCTGATGCCTCTGGCTTAGGTTTTGAGCTCTGGGCTGATGAGGTTCCCCTGCTTCCTGTAACCTCTATGATATGCCAAGCTTTGGATTTAGATCCCCTTAAACTTATAAGCTCTGGTGCTTTACTGATATCTATATCAGAGGAGGGAGTTGACCTCCTCGTGAGCTCACTTAAGAGAATAGGAGTTCACTCTAAGGTGATAGGGAGATTACTACCTGATCCATCTAAACACTATGTAGTGAGATCGGGAAAGCACTTTGAGATTGAATATCCTAAGAAGGATGAGATCTGGAAGCTGTTTGAGGGAAACTAGGTTTGGTAACATAATTTTAAAGTAATTTCTAACAGGGGTAGAAGGAGGAAAAGTAAGGGAAAATTAGAAATAATCAGATAAATTCCCCCGTAAAAAGGAGGTGCCGGAAAAGGGGGATCTAGGCTCGAAATGAGCCTAACGA
>JALUEN010000184.1 GCA_027052755.1 bacterium
ACGCTGATCTCGGAGATTTTGAGGATTACGGAGATCTTGATTATTATGATGATAATTTTGACGCTGATATGGATGCTGATATGGACGCTGATATGATGGATGAGGATCTCTCCGTTTACGATGATATAGGGGATCTTGAGGATTACCCTTAATTACTGGCTATGGAATTACCCTAGAAAGGGAACAGGTGAAAAATAGCTAAGCTTAAACTAATTTACATAAAGCCTTCAATATAAAGAGAGGGATAGTGGTCAAAAAAGGTTAGTCTTTACATCTAAAGAAAGAAAATGGGAGATATCTAGAATTCTCTTAGAGCCTCTAAATAAAATTCAACAACACCATCTAAGACAATAAGAGAAATTTTTCCTTGTTAACTTCCTAGGGGTTTACTTAACGATTAAGATAGTGGCCTTATCTCCAACTATTAGTACCCTACTTTCCTCTTGTAACGCTCTGTAGTATGAGGCGAATCCACCGGTCTTAAGCTCCTGCAAGGCTCCGAAATCACCGTAGAAGACCTTTCCTGAGCTGGCTGGGATCAGGAACTTCCCCTTAAAGAGAACTACATCGTTTAGATCTGAGAACACCTTTTGAGGAGATACCTGAGCGTTGCCATCTGGTGAGATCTTTGCTAGCATACCGCTTGTCCCCACTGCTACGAAGCTATCTCCAATGTACCTTATGCTCTTTATCGTGCTAGAGGTTTGTATAGTAACTCTCTGAAGTGAGCTCAGGTCGTCTCCTAACATCACGAGACCGCTGGCACCGCCTATGATCACTTTACCTTGGTGATAACAACCTGATGTTATATCACCGAGAATATCTAGTTTAATATCCTGGAAGTTCTTCAGGTCAGTTGTTACCTTTATCGTACCGCTAGATCCTAGTATAACCAGTGTACCGTTTAAGTTGAAGAGGTAGTTAAGTGATCTGTAGCCTAAGGAGATCTTCTCAAAGTTCTTCAGGTCTGATAGAGAAGTGTAGAATAGACTGCCGTAACTTGAAGCTAAAACTAAGTAGTCATTGAAGATACCTATCTTAGAGATGTTCTCCCTTAGCTCAGCTACCTGTTGAAACTCTAGATCTCCACTTGATACCATCACTCTACCGCCATCTCCTGCTATCACTAGCCTGCCATCTGGCAGTCTAAATATATCCTTTATGCTCCAGAACCCTCCTAGCTCCTTAGTCTCAAAGCTTACAGGTGAGGTAGTTGAAGTTGTTGATGAGGAAAGTGATGAGGAGAGACTGCTAGGTGTTGATATGGATATTGTAGGGATTGATGTAGGTTCTGTTCCCTGTTCACTTTTTAGAGGTTCTCCAAATGAAGATGTAGAGGGCTTAGATGGAGTGGGAGTTTTCTCGGAGGGCATAAAGGGTTTCTCAGTTATGGATGGTTTAGGTGATGGAGGAGTTTTGATTTCAGGTGCTTTGAAGCTTGTTGTGGAAGTAGTACTTGAAGGGTCCATTGATGTGGGCGAAGCGGAGAGAGGTATCTCCCTCTTTGGAGCTGATGGCGTATCTATTCTCTCCCTCTCTTCCTCTACCTCTAACGCTTTAATAGCTTCTTCTAATTCCCTCTCTAAGGTCTTCTGTCTCTCTCTCCTATCTGCTCTCTCCACCTTCTTTAATTTAGGAGCCTCATCCTTAGCCTCAAAGGTCTCACCGGTTTCAAGGTAGAGCTTGAGGAGGAGGATCTCCCCTCCATCTAGCCATATCCCATGTCCTCGTGGACATGCATCTAGCCATATCCCGCTCTTGTAATCGTAGTTATAAGTTATCATGGTAGCGCCACATACCGGACAGAGCCTGGGCCCGCTTGACGTGCCCTTTATAGATTTCTTCTCTTTTATATCACCAAAAATACGCTTTAGCTCGCTTATCGGTATCTTGATTATCTTATTAAGCTCTCCTCTGTCAAACCAGATACCTCCACATTTAGGACACTGGTCTATCTCAACTACGTCTTTTGGAGAGAACTTTATCCTTATGAGCTTCATGAATGTCCCATCTACAGGACAAAGCCTCTTCTCCGGTTTCGTTGTTGGAGCAGAACTTCCCTTGAAAGCACTGTCTAAGTCCTTGAAGAGTTTATCTAGGAGTCCCACTGGTCATCACCTCCCTTATAGATCCCAGTAGGTTACCTCCTTTAATAAGATGTTCTTTATCTCCCTGAAAAGATCCTCACCTTGGATAGCGCTGAGATCTGGGGGTGCCTCCTCTCTTCTCAACCAAGTTCCTAAAATCCCCCTGAAACCTTGAGAGATAGCTTCCCTCACGTTGCTCGGTGAGTCATCTATGAGCACCACGTTGCTCCTAGGTAAGTTATGAGCCTCTGCTAACTTACCTAGGATAAAGGTTTTCCCCTTGATATCCTCGTCAACCTTAGTACCGTGTACCTCATCATCACTGAAATTTAGCGATAGAGCCTGTACGATGATCTTTAGTGATCTCTCCTCCCTCATTGAAACAATGACTACCTTCCTAAACCTCTCCTTGAGGATTGGGACCTGGTTTATCACGTGATCAATAAGTTTAAATGTAGCTATCCACTCCTGAGTCCGCTCTGAGATATAGTGGTTCCTGAGGTTAAAGAAGCTATCCCTGAACTTCTGGTAGTTCTCCTCTGTGGCTATATCCTTTCTATCACTTAACTTGACTAGGAGTTGAAAGATCTTCTTAAGGTTAGGGGCTTGTGATCTAAGTTTCCAGAACGTGTTATAGGCGCTTTGGGGAACCCTAGCTCTGAAGAGCTTTTCTAAGACCTCGCTTCCTAATTTAA
>JALUEN010000185.1 GCA_027052755.1 bacterium
CATCTAAGTTTATGTAATTGGGTATGAGAAGGATCCTCTCAGGAGGTATATTGTAGTTATCTACTAAGAAATTTTTCGTCTCCTCTGCTAGAACGATTATTAAGCTAGCTGAGACAACTAATCTCCTCTCTATCCTTGATATTATCCAGGTGAGGGGATTGTATTTGGACAGAGCTCCTGAGGCTATCAAGGTTTGAGGCCAGAGATCCCTTATCTCGTAGATAAAGGGAACTCCTAGTTTTCTTGATATCTCCAAAGCGCTTAACGCTGCTAGGGGATGAACAGTTGAGCCAATTATGAGATCAGGTTTAGGAAGTCCCTTTTTTAGTTCTCTAAAAGCTAATCGCTTGACTCTAAGGTAATAGGAGATCATGTTCACTAACCTGGCTAAACTAGAGCCTCGCTTGTAAGGAGTAGTTCTAATCCATACGAAGGGTATCCCCTCATGTGTACTTAAACCCTCTCGGTGGGTATAGCTGTAGGTGAAGTGGCTGAAAGTAGAAGCGAATATATACGTCTTGAAGTTATATCTCTTTAAGCTCTTCGCTATCTCAAAGTGTCTAGTGCCTCCTGGAAGTTCAGGGGGAACCGCATAATGGTTGAACCACCATATTATTCTCTCTCTCTCCGAGGTATCAGGGGAATCATTAGAGAGAGCTAAGGCATCTCTGAGATCTCTAAGGTCCGTTCTCTCCTTCTGATCCTCTAAGGTCATCTAGCGATATTCCCCCTTAAACCTTTCGCTTATCTATGATCTCCTCTATATACTTAGATGAGTTTAGGTTCCTGAAAGTGAAAGCTACTTCTCTCATCTCGGGATCCTCACCTAGTTTAAATTCTATGATTACTTGAGGGATCTCCTCTAAGCTCTCATCCCCCATCACCTTGTCGTACCACTCTATGAAGGTTATCCCAGCAGGATCATCTAAATACTCCCTGAAACCTATCTCCTCCAGCTGTGAGATGATCTCTGAAGGGGAACCATCTAGTCTATACAGATCCCAGTGATACGCGGTTAAATCCTGAAAGGAGTAAACCTTTAGGAGGTTAAATGTAGGGCTAGTTACTAACTTCTCGCTGAGTAGGTACTTGAGAAAGGTCGTCTTCCCACTGCCTAAGGGGCCTATTAAACCGAATAATAGGGAGTGATTATCCTGCCTCAGGGGTAGAAGTACCTTCCTCAGATCTTTAGCTAAGGTTCTCAGGTCCTCTTCCTTTAACTTTAGAACTCTCTCTAAGCTCATCTCTGCTAGCCTCCTTACCTCTTATAGATTTTACCAGTAGAAGAATTTCCCTCTTTGAAGATCTCAGAATTTTAAGTAATAGAAGGTTTCAAGGCAAATAACATAAAACTAAAAAATAATAAAGGGAAATGGGGGTTAGCTTCTAATGAACGAGGAGAGATCAAGGAAAGATAATAGAGACGAAGGGAAAACCCCTGAGAAAACTACCAAGTCTGAGAGTCAACTAAAGCAGCAGCTTGATTTAACTAAACTGGAGTATATTGAGGATACCCTGAACCAGCTCAGACAGAAGCTGGAATTCTATAGAAAGTTATCCATAACCGCTTTATCCCTCTCTTTTCTAGGACTTCTTATCTTACTATCAATACTAGCTTTTGCCTTTCTGTATGATTCTTACAATGAAAGCTTGAGGCAACTCCTCAGCTTAACCCCCTTGGAGCTGGAGAGCGTTATCTTTACGCTACCTGCTTTAGCTCTCGCTCTATTCTTCCTCAGGGGAAAACTACTTAAGGATATCGTCTGGATCTTATTGCTAATTGTCATCTACCTCTTATTAGGAGGGACTAGTTTCCCCCTTAAGATCAGCGTATCCATTATCGCCCTAACTCTCTCGGTCCCTATAAAGGATCCTGATTCCTCAACAGCTCTAGCCCTGCTTAGCTTCCTCTCTGCTTGGCTCATAGATAATGATGTTAAATGGTTTATCATAGTCCCACTCTTCCTGATAATGACTATATTTAAGAGGTACGAGCATAGGTGGATATACCCAGGTATTCTTTTAGCTTATCACGCTAACCCTTGGACCTTAGTCGGTTTGCCCCTAGCATTCCTCAGAGGAACTTGGGGAGGAAAGTTTTTAGCAATATCCCTGCTTGGGTTATGGGCTCTAACATCCTCATATAAGCTAATAGATCTGCCTTGGACCTTAGCTTTGCTTATGAACTTACTTATCGCTTTTATCTTGACGTCAGCTTGGCATGAGGCTGATCTGGGGAACACCTCTGAGGTGGGTTCTGAGACTGAAGGGCTTCTCTCTGATCTCTTTAAGGAGGAGCAGAGAGAAGTAGTTAACATCACTTACAGGCGAATAGCGCTCTTACTTACCGCTTTCTTAGTGGGAATTGCCTTTAAGAATGTTACCTACTCCATAAAGGACTTGGCTACTTTACCATTTCTGAGCTTAAAGAGCTTAATAGCTTGGCTCCCTACACTATCCCTGCTCCTGCTAACAACTTCCTTCGGGTTGCTGGGCTTAATTCTAGCGCTTCTCTTAATATACACCTCAACCTGGGGGACAAATCTCCTGACCCTAAAGGTTCTGCTCGCTACAGCTATGGCTTTTCCTAGGACCCCGCTAGGGATAGCTAACTCTCTAATAATCTTGATCTTGACCTTAGCACAGTTTAGAGGACTTAATCTCGCTGATAAAATCTTTTACGTTCTCAGTGGATTTTCCGCCTTCCTATTTAACTTGAAGTTCTCATTCTCAGAACGAACCAAGAAAAGGAAAAAGCCTTAAGT
>JALUEN010000186.1 GCA_027052755.1 bacterium
CAACCTGCTGCTGGAGCTCACGGTGAGTATACAGCTCTCCTGATAGCTAAAGCATATTTTGAGGATAAGAAGGAGAAGAGGGATATCGTGCTAGTACCTGATAGCGCTCACGGTACTAACCCAGCCTCAGCTTCTATGGCTGGGTTTAAGGTTATCACCGTTAAAAGTGATGAAAGAGGTAACATAGACCTAGAGGATCTAAAGAAAAAGGTACGAGAGAATAAAGGACGCATAGCAGTTCTCATGCTCACTAATCCTAATACCCTTGGACTGTTTGAGGAGCATATAGAAGAGGTTGTTAAAGTAGTGAAGGAGGATGGTGGTCTGCTCTACTATGACGGAGCTAATTTCAACGCTATCATAGGCTTGTTTAGACCAGGAGATATGGGATTTGATATGTTACACCTTAACCTCCACAAGACCTTCTCCACCCCTCACGGTGCAGGGGGACCTGGCTCGGGACCGATAGGAGTTAAGACTTTCCTGAGGGATTACTTACCTGTACCCATCCTCGCAATGGACGGAGTTAACGTTTACCTTGAGTGGAATCTGCCTAAGACTATAGGAAAGGTTAAGGACTTCTATGGAAACATAGGAGTTGTCCTCAGGGCTTACGCTTACCTGATAGTCTTAGGCGAGGAACTTAAGAAGGTAGCTTACTACAGCGTGCTTAACTCTAACTACCTGAAGGAGAAGCTCAGGGACTTATTTGATAACCCATTTGATAGATTAGCAAAGCATGAGTTTGTCCTCTCCGCTAGGAATTGGAAGAAAGAGTACGGAGTAAGAGCTCTTGACATAGCTAAGAGACTGCTGGATTATGGATTCCACGCTCCGACAATCTACTTCCCTCTCATAGTTGAAGAAGCTCTGATGATTGAACCTACGGAAACTGAAACTAAGGAGACAATTGATAGATTTGCTGAAACCCTTAGAAAAATAAAGGAAGAAGCTGAGAGCAATCCTGAACTCCTTAAGGAAGCGCCTTATAACCTCCCCGTTCGTAGGATAGACGAGGCTACAGCTTCCAGAAAACCTAAGGTTAAGTGGTGAAGGAGAACTAATGTTTTAATTTAAATTAATTTTACTTGTTTAACTTTTGATAAGAGAGAAAAGCAGGAATTCTTAGCTTCAACTTAGAAGAAAAGGATAGGAAACCTAAAAGATAGGATACCTAAAGAAATGGTGAGGAGCTTGGGGGTAAGGTTGATGGAAAACACCTTGAAGCTAATGATCCTGCTAGAGAGGATGGGAAAGGTTTACAGGGCTTTCCTGAGGAGGTTGGGAAAGAAGTATGACCTATCGCTTTCAGAGCTCTCAACGATCATTAACTTAGGCTATCTAAATCGCCCGGTTAGTTTATCTTATCTCGCTAGTAGTTTTGGAATGAAAACCCCTAGCCTATTTGAGGTTATGGAGAGATTAGAGCTTAAAGGCCTGATCTACAAGGAGAGAGCCTCAACCGATAAGAGGAAGGTAAAGATATCCCTTACCCCTAAGGGTAAGGAGCTTCTAAAGGATATCATCATTGATCTGGAGAAGATATACAAGCTTGACATATCTAAAGGTGATCTAGATTCTACGTTTAACTTGATATTTTCTATTCTTAAACGATTATCGGAGATACGCTTGGTGGATATTATCAGGATATGCTATACCTGTGATAACTTTCAGGAACTTGATGAGGGGAGATACCTGTGTCAGGTTACTGGTAAGGTGCTGACTTACTCTGATCTCAACATAGACTGTCCGTATTATAAGCCAATTGAGAGTTACTCAACATGAGGAGGTGTGCGTTATGGCTATTAAGGTGCCTGAGCTAAACATGTTCTGTTACCAGTGTTCTCAAGCGTACCAGGGTATAGCCTGTGTCTCAGGAGGTGTTTGTGGCAAGAACCCAACTGTTGCTAGATTGCAGGATAACCTGATCTTCGCCCTGAAGGGGATCTCAGCTTATGCCTATCACGCTAGGGAGTTAGGTTATACTGACCCTGAGATAGACGATTTCCTGGAGTACGCTATGTTCGTTACACTTACTAACGTACACTTTGATGAGGAGGATCTCTTTAACTTAGCCTTGAAAGCTGGTGAGATCAACATCAAAGTCATGAAGCTCCTGAAGAAAGCTCACATTGAGACCTTTGGCGAGCCTACGCCAGTTGAGGTTAGAACTACTCCAGTGAAGGGAAGAGCGATAATAGTTACAGGACATGATCTGAAAGCTCTCTATGAGCTACTTAAACAGACTGAGGGAATGGGGATCAATATCTATACTCACTCAGAGATGCTACCTGCCCATGGATATCCTAAGCTCAGGGCTTTCAAGCACCTAGTAGGTAACCTGGGGAAAGCTTGGTATGATCAGAGGGAGATCTTCTCTAAGTACAAAGCCGGGATTCTCATCACCACTAACTGTGCCATGTTACCGAGACCTGATTACAAGGATAGGCTGTTCACGATGGGACCAGTTAGATTGCCAGGGGTAAAGTACATTGAAGGCTTTGACTTTAAACCTCTTATAGAGAAGACTATGGAGCTACCTGAGCTGGAGGAGGAACCTGACACTAAGAGGATCACAACAGGTTTCTCTAAAGGTGTAGTCCTCTCACTTGCCCCAAAGATTAAGGAGCTAGTAGAAGCTGGAAAGATAAGGAGGTTCGTGTTAGTAGGTGGTTGTGATTCCCCAGATCCAAGGAACTCCTACTATAGGAAGCTAGTTCAATCCCTGCCTAAAGACACAGTTGTGTTAACCCTAGCCTGTGGTAAGTTTAGGATCAATGACCTTGAGCTAGGCGATATAGAAGGTGTACCTAGGTTGATAGACCTTGGACAGTGTAATGACTCCATAGTGGCTATAGAGATTGCTGAGGAGCTTTCTAAGCTCTTTAATCTACCGATTAATGACCTGCCACTATCTATAGTTCTGATGTGGATGGAGCAGAAGGCGGTGGCTATATTCTGGAGTCTCTTGTCGCTTGGAATAGAGAACATATACATCGGACCTGTTCTGCCTGCATGGTTCAATGATAAGATAAAGAGGATGGTGGTTGAGAGGTATAAGGTGAAGCTTATATCCGATGTGGAGAGCGATCTCCCAGCGATACTTGGGGAGAAGGTAGGAGTTTAAAGTAAGATCTGGAAACCCCTATTAAATTAAGTGGGAGAGATTAAAGGAGGGATGAGCTGTGAAGAAGTACAGGTGTACTGTCTGCGGTTACATCTACGATCCGGAGAAGGGAGACCCAGATTCTGGGATAGCTCCAGGTACCCCATTTGAGGAGATCCCTGATGACTGGGTATGCCCGGTCTGTGGCGTTGACAAATCCATGTTTGAACCCTATGAGGAGTAAGTGAGATAAGGGGAGGGGAGGGCCTATGAAGGCTATTAAGATAGTGGACGGGGTTTATTCCTTACGAGCTAATCACTGGGACAGGAGACTCTTTGATGAGCTTATCCCACTTCCAGACGGTACTAGTTATAACTCCTACCTGGTTATAGGAGATGAGAAGACGGCTCTGATAGATACCGTGGACTTCTCTAAGACTAAGGAGTTCCTAGACCTCTTGAGAGAGCTGAAGGAGAAGATGAACCTCAGCATAGACTACGTCATAGCTAACCACGCTGAACAGGACCACTCAGGTAGCATACCGGATGTCTTAGAGATGTTCCCTCAGGCTAAGGTGGTTACTAACGCTAAGTGTAAGGAGTTTCTGATGGATCTCCTACACATACCAGAGGATAAGTTCGTGGTTATCTCTGAGGGTGATAAGTTAGATCTAGGCGGTAAGACATTAGAGTTTATAATGACCCCTTGGGTGCACTGGCCGGAGACGATGACCACCTACCTGATAGAGGATAAGATAGCGTTTACCTGTGATTTCTTCGGATCTCATAGGGCTACCTCACACCTGTTCCCTTGCGATGAGGCTAAAGTGTTGGAGGATGCGAAAAGGTACTACGCTGAGATAATGATGCCCTTTAGGGTTAACATACGATCCAACTTGAAGAAGTTGGAAGCAAAGGAGATAAGATTCATAGCTCCTAGCCATGGCCCTGTCTATAACAGACCTGAGGTGATAATGGAGGCATATAAGAGCTGGGTATCCGATGAGGTTATCCCAAAGGTTATCATAGCTTACACCTCTATGCACGGTAGCACTGAAGAGGTTGTCAGATACCTAGTGGATAGGTTCACCGAGAACAACCTGGTTGTGATACCCTTTAACCTCACTGTTGAGGACATAGGTAAGCTAGCTATGGAGCTAGTGGATGCCTCCACTCTCATATTTGCCTCACCTTATGTCCTAGCTGGGCTTCACCCTAACGTGGTTTACGCTATATACCTGATAAACGCTCTTCGCCCAAAGGTAAAGTACGTAGGGTTAGTATCCTCTTACGGCTGGGGCGGAATGGGTGTGAACCAGTTCAAGGAGATGTGGAAGCTCAAAACAGAAATTCTAGAGCCGATCCTCATCAAAGGACTGCCTAGGAAAGAGGACTACGAGAAGCTTGAGAACTTAGTGGATCAGGTTCTCAAGAGAAACTTACCGCTCATGAGCGCTTTAACTGTGTAGGGGGATTTCACTAAAACTTCCTAGTATTTTGACTAGCACTTGATAAAAAGAGGGGGGAAATTCCCCCCTCTTTTTTAATTACTCCCTTATTTTTACTTGGATTTCTATTCTGCGTTACAGCAGACAACTACCCCCATACCAGCAGCTTTTGATCCTTCCTCAGCTTTCTGAAGGGATAGCTTGATGTGTTCGGCTAGTAGTTCTTTAATCTCAGGGGTTAACAGCTTGGAGAGAGCATCTAGGGCCTTATTCAGGTCATCAATTTTCTTTAAGAGCTTGTCCTCATTGGTGTGGTGAGGCATGACCTCCACCTCCTTTAGCCTTTAACTAGTTTATCCAGAGTGAGTCAAGGAGGATCTAATTACCTCGCAACCTGATGGTGTTCCGAAGAAATCTCCTTTATCATAGTAAGGTCTCAACCTGCAGACCTTCAGAGAGCATACGTTTCTTGCCGGACAAGCGAAACACTCCTTCAGATCCTTAAGCTTTACCTCTCCCCTGAAGAGGTTGAGCCTATCTGAGAGCCAGATTTTACCTAAGTTCTCGTATATAGTCCCTAAAGCGAACTCCTCTCCTGAGAAAGCATAAGTGCAGGGAAATAGCTTGCCGTCCCATCTAGCCGTTATCCTAGTTGTACCTGCTGAGCAGTAGATAACCTCTGATTCTGGATCTAACTCTGATCCATCTTTATAGGAGGGTTGAAGTGGGTCCAGAAAGCCGATGTGTATATACTTGCTGTATATCTCTTTAAGCTCACTGATCCTAGAGCTCAGGCGTTTGATATCCTCTCTGCTTAAAACCAAGTGGGGGAGGCTCTTAGCTCTCCCTAAGGGGTCCAGAGCGAGGAAGTTTATGCTCCTAGCACCATGTTTTAGAGCTAACTCAACTAGATTGTTGATCTCATCTAAATTCCCCTTGTGAACTACAGAGGTTATGTGGAACTCTATCCCTTTGGAGCTTAACCTCTCTATAGTTGAGGTAACTACATCATATCCCCACAGCCTCAGGATATGGTGAACCTCTGGAGTGGTCCCGTCAAGTGAGATAACTATTGAGAAGTTAGGGGATTTGAGGATATCCATTAGCTCATCGGTGATCAGGGTCCCATTTGTTAGGATCTCTACCCTTATCCGCTTTCCCTCTAGATACTTGAGAACGTCTTTAAAGCTCTTGTAGAGGAAAGGCTCACCTCCTGAGAATATCACTTTAGTTACCTTTAGGTCTATCAGCTGACCTAGGAAACTTATCCAATCCCCAGGAGGAAGCTGATCAGAGTGTTTACCAGCGTCGTAAACACAGTGAAGACACCTCATGTTACACTGATGAGTTAAGTGAATCTCAACGGTCCTAGGGGATGAAGCGACAGGTACCTTAGGATCAGCTCTCTTGGGAAGTGGTGGATTTAGTTCATCTCTTAGTGTACCTGCGATCTCCGGGATAATCTCAGAAAAGGGTTTAGAAGAGGATTTAGGAGGTAGCTTTAGAATTAGCTCTATTTTCTCTGCTAACTCTAAGAAGGAGTGAAGTTCGCTATTTAGGCTGAGGTTGAGTGATTTTAAAACCCTCTTCAGTTGCTCCGCGCTCAAGGGAACTTCCCTTAAGAGCAGGGCTATTAAAAATGAGGTTGAGGATAGCTGGTATTTATCTCCTGTGTATACATCGTAAGCAATGAACTCCTCGTTAAGTAAGGGGTCTCTCCTGAGTATCCACCTGCTAGAGTCAATGGATAAAGAATACATGTGTTACTTAACCCCCTAGAAGATAAGATAACAGTTAAATTATTTCTTAAAAATTCGTTTTCTTTAATAGAAGTCCTCTTCTAAGTGTCAAGGGTTAAGTTTCTCAGGAGGATTCCCTTGCATCGCTTACAGAAATCAGGTCCCTTTAGGTCTGTTTCGGCCAGTGAGTTGGAGAAGTGCATTACGCATCTAGGGTCAGGGCAATGGCTTAACCCGTAGGAGTGCCCCAACTCATGGATAGCCTCTTTCAAAGCTCTCTCTAAGAATAGGGATTGGTTAGGAGGTAAACCATAGAACTCGTTCCTAAGCCTAGCTAGCGCTATCAGGGTCTTATCGTAGCTAGCTAACCCGAAGATGAAGTTAAGCCCTCTTACAAACAGGTCCTCATCGATTATCCCTAGTACCTTAGTTCCCTTAAGGGTTGGTAAACTCTCTAAGATGCAGTTTCCGTCAAATTGCTTCCTAGAAGGGACCCAACACCTAGGAGGCACTGGAATAGGGGATTCTACCCTAACTAGGATTCCGGGAAAGAACCTGGGCAGGTTCTCAGCTAAATAACTTAAAACTTGGAAGTTTACTTCTCCTATAAAAATTAGCGCTATTAATCTAGCCATAATCTAGCTAAGTTGTACCCCAGTTATACCCCTCTCTGCAGGGCTTTTATAGGTTTTAGCTAATCTATCTCCTCTTAGCGTTATCGCTTATCAGGAATCCTTCAGGGGTATCTCCCGTTGAGGAAGCAGGGTTTAATCCGTTGAGTTTGGAGATAGTATCCCTGTACTCATCCTCAGGGTGTTTTCCTGCAGGTGTAGCTAGAGATGGATCATCTACTAAGCCTATAAACGGTACTTTTTCTCGTCTCGCGAACTCTAACCAGAACACCTTTTCCTCTAAGCTCCTTATCTTAACCTCGCACATTATACCGTATTTCTCCCAGAGGTACTTCACTGTCTCAGGTGGCGGAGGCTCGTTTCCCGGTAGGTTAAACTCTACGATCTCTGCTTTCCCTTTTAAAGTCCTCCCAACGTAATCTAAAAACTCTTTATCCGTTACCTTTGCTTTTGTCATTCCTCTAGCGGATACGACAAACGGGACATTGCCTAGCTTTCTCTTAGCTTCTAGCATCTGTTCAAGGGTGAAGTTCTCGTACTGGATTAGCTTCCTCCTGTAGGGATTTTTCACCTTGTCCATGTATTCCTTAGGGGTTAGCTCCCATAGGAACATGTGTCCCATCCTGCGCTCCTTAGGTATTAGCTTAGCTAATTTAGCCATCTCATCTATCGCTTTTTCACTCTTGAAGTCAAATTTTACAGGAGCTTTAGAGTTACGCAAAACCTCTATGTACTTGTAAGGGCTTATCCTATCTAGGTTATCCGCTGATGGGAACGGCTCTCCATTCATTTTGTAAAAGACAGGTGGGTGAGCGTTAACGAAGACCTCTTTCCCATTTATCTCTCCTTTAAAGCCATCAACCTCAAAGCTTATATCCCTTTCAGCAGAGAGCTTAGCCAGCCTGAAGGCGTCAAAGGGGTCATGAGGACCATGGTTAATGAAGAAACCGGTCTTATACTTCTTGGCGTACTCGTAAGGGTTTAAGGGGATTTCGGTTGAGGAGGCTCCTGTCTCGTTTATCTCTTTGGTTTTTCTTAGCTCTCTAGTGGAGGTTTTCCCAGGATCTCTAAGCTCAACAGAGCTTTTGATGAAAGTGTCTTTAGAGGAGATAGGGACTTGAGAGCTTTGAGAGATCTTTGAAGAGGGTTTCTTAATGATAGGAGAGACTTTTGGTAAGCTTAGGGAATTGGGGATTATTCTCAGAGGTTTCCTGATCTCCATCCTCTCATCCCCTTACCTAAATTGTCTCCATAAATTAATTTTAGGGTTAGCCCTTTAGAGTGTCAAGGTTTCATAGGATTAAAAAATGTAAACATATTTTTGACTCTCTCTGAGAGAGCTAATTAAAAGCTTCTATTACTTGTTTAATTTTTTTGTTACAAATTTCTCCTATTAGGATATAGGTTTCTAGTATGGGATGGTGTACAATAGTGGTAGGAAGGAGAGAAATTCAGGGGGGATAGAAGATGGGCGAGATTAAGGGAATCAATCCGTTTCAGCCAAAACCTATAGGTCCAGAGATTAACAAACCTAAGGTACAGCCGAAACCACTTGGAGGACCTGAGGATTTGGGACCTGCGAGGATAATAGATACAGGTGATAAAGTAGATCTGGAAAAGCTTCCAGCGATAGGTAAGGATGATCTACCTAAATCAGCGCCTGAACCATCTAACTTAGTAAAACCTAACGAGCTGGTTAAGGAGAGGGAGCATATACCAAGTGTTCCTAAATTCCTGACAATGGAGGAGGAGCTCCCCACTCTAGGTGGTGTTAAGGACCTTCCAAGACCTTTTGCTAATCTGGTTCCAGCAGGTCCTAAGGCTATACCTAGGAGTATTGGTGATATACTCCTAACCCCTCAGAGGGGGAACATATCAGGCTTCTGGGCTAACTTTAAGGTAGGTTAAACCTATGGTTAAGTTTCGGGAGGTTCCTAGGAAAACTGAAGAAATAGGGAGTCAGGAAAAATAGAAAGGGGAGGGGCAATTACCCCTCCCCTTCTTTAGCTTTTTATTAGGTTATCTAAGCTATCTCGCCAGTGCCTTCAGGGGATCACTCTGAGGTAGGAGTCTGAGCAGTTTTCTCGCCTAACTTAGCTTTCAGTGTATCTACGCTCTTCTTAAGCTCCTGTAAAGTCTTCTCCGTTTTCGCCTTTAGATCCTGAAGGGTCTGCTCAGTCTTTGACCAGACCTCCTGACTTCTCTCAGCGAGTATCTTCCTTGTTTCGGCACCGCTCTGAGGTGCAAATAGCAGAGCAGTTGTGGCTCCAACTACTGCTCCCAATATGAACCCTATGAGAAAGTCCTTCCCTTTATCCATTTTATCACCTCCCTTTCTCAGTATCAGGTTTCTGTTCCAAGACTTTCTCTTCCTTCAACTTAGATTCCAACATCAGCTTTAGTTTCTCATCTAGCTTAGTAGCTAATCTGTGAAGGGATTGTCCTACAACGCTTAGAGAACTTATTAAAGAGGATATGGTATCAACTATATCCTGTACGTCGTCTATCAGCACGTTCAGCTTTTTAGTGGTGTCATTTAGGTTTTTTATCAGATCTTTCAGGTCTGAGCCTAGGTCCTTAATCAGGGACGCCATCCTCCAGAAGAGGACTGCAAGTGAGATGCTTACGATGAGTATTCCTACTTCCCACAACCCGCTGAAACTGATTGTCATTTAAAACTCCTCCTCTTCAGCGAAATCAGGTGTTTCATCTAATTCTCCTCTCATTATCGCGTATATCATATCTGTGAGATCTTCCCCACATACTGGACATTCTGGGGACTCAAGGCTGACCTCTACCAC
>JALUEN010000187.1 GCA_027052755.1 bacterium
GGATAGGTAGCTCTTATCAGAAATTCTCTAGAGCTCCAATAGAGGCGATTGTACAGATCTCTAAAGGGTTTAACGTGAAGGTATATGCCCTTCACCTGAAATCTAAGATAGGTGGGAGCAAGGCGGAGCGAAAGCGTTTAGCTGAGGCTAGAGCAGTAGCTAGATGGGTTAAAAGAGACCTTAAGGAGAATCCTGGGGCTAACGTGATTGTCTTGGGCGATTTTAACGATGGTTCTAACTCTGAGACGATGAAAACCCTAGAGCGAGCAGGACTTGAGAACCCGAGGCGTTTAGAGAAGCTGAGAAATCACTTAGTGAATGTTATTGAGGGCTCGCTTACTAGGAAGGTCTCTGAGGATAAGAGGAAGAAGCTATCAAAGGCAGCAAAAGGTGTGAAAATCTTAACCTCTTGGTTTGCTGATTTGGTTGGACCTTTTAAACTGGTTAAAGTTTTTTATAATGCTGACGCTGATAGGAACACCTTTAACAACAGCAGGTATAGTGAAACCTTAGATCACATCCTTCTCTCTCCAAGTTTAATGAGGAAGTATAGAATAGGATCTTACCAGATATTTAACGTTCCTGTTATGAGTTCCGCTTCGGACCACTCCCTGCTGACGCTTGATATAGAGGTCGGATCTAATATGAAAGCGTGAAGAGAGGATAGGTTTGAACCTTTTGAGAGATCTCCTTTAGAAAATGTTCCTCTAACCTCTTAAAAGAATATCCTTTAGACTCAAGCCTGTCTCTTAGGATATCCCTTAAGCTTATGCCCCTCTTTTCCTCTATGGCTTTTAAGCAGAACTTAACTTTATAGACATCGCCTGTATAGTAATAGGCTTGAGCGGTGCACCCCATCCTACACTGGGATAAATACTTGCAGGTCCTACAAGGCTTCTTCACTTTTCTCTTGTCTATTCTCCTATTATAAATGAAACTACTCTCAGATAGCCATATATCCCTGAGCGATCTCTCCCTAATGTTACCCTCAGCAAAAGGATTCTCCTTAGCGTCCTCTTTCTCTGGTTCTAGTGAGAGACAACCTACTATCTCTCCGTTAGCTTCTATGCCTAAACCGTATCTACCTGCAGCACACCCGGGAAAACCCTTGTTCCTCCACAGAATGTAATCAATAGATGAGTAGTAACCGATGTCATCACCTGGAAAGATGTACAAACCGTTATTGTAAGTCTCAAGGAGAATCTTCTCTGCTATGAACAAAGCTAGATCTATGAAGTCATCTTCATCAGGTGCGAACTCTGAGTAATCCCTCATCCTACCTCCGAGAAAAACCTGTTGTACCTGCCAGTAACTGAATCCCTCTCCCTTCAAAAAAGCGAAGAGTTCTTCTAGTTCCCCTTTATTAAACTTAGACACTACTGTGCAAGCTCCGTAAGGGATTCCTATCTCCCTTAACGTCTCTATTGCCTCTCTAACCTTTGCGAAAACCCCACGACCTCTGATGATATCGTGAGTTTCCTCTAATCCATCTACGCTTATAGCAATAACTTCTATCAAATCTTTTAAAGCCTTAAGCTGTTCCTTCTGTCTAGATATTAATGTACCATTGGTTATAATGCTAACTTTTATCCCTCTCCTAGCTAATTCCTTAACTAATACAGGCCAGTCTCTTCTCAAGAGAGGTTCTCCACCAGATAGCGTTATGTACTCTGTGCCTAGATCAGCTAATTGATTTATTAACTCAAGAGCTTCATCGGTGGAAAGTTCATTACCCCTTAGCCTACCTGCCTTTGCTCTAGATCCACAATGTTTACAGGCTAGATTACAGTTTAAGGTTATCTCCCATACCACGTACTTAGGATACCATAAATGCCCACTTACCCTTGGTAATCTGAAAGCCTTTCTCAATTCCTTAAAGAACCCCAAGACTATCACCTCATACTTGGGAAAATTAATACTCTAGATTTTCCCTAGAGGCTTCTATCTCGGCTTTAAATTCTGGATCTATTAGCTCCTCAATTGGTTTCGGGGTTTCTGAGACATATTTATTATAGAAGAGAACCATCATGGAGTGAATCTCCTCTATCAAAGTTCCTAGAGCTATGAACCCGCAAGTGTCCCTGGTGAACATCACACACTCCTCACCAATGCAGGGCCTGTGATTAAACGGGCATCTCAAAGTCTAACACCTCTCTTTTATTATCTTAAGCCCTTGTAGTTCTTTAACTCTAAGCCTTGTATCCGAAGAATCCGTACCTTATAGTAGGTGTTGTGTTGTAGCTAGGCGAGGGTTTTATATGGTTCTCCAGCTCTGGAAAGTAGCCGTACCTAATGTGAAGATCAGGTGTGGAGTCCGTTGGTTTTATCGTGGGGTACTGACCAGGGAAAAACCCATATTTAACATGTAAGTGATCCGGAGCGTTATCCTTAGGGAAGTAACCGTACATTATATGATATTGGTGATCTGTGGGATTAGGCCTTGGGAAGAAGTTGTGAATGTTAGGTAAGATGAGTAATAGATATAGTAAACTTGGTGAGAGCGCTACAGCTCCTGTTGATGGGATAAAGGCGCTTTCCTGAACGCTATTGTTCATCGTGATCTTCGTTCCGTCAGGTAATATAAATGTAGGGGATTTTACCTGATTTAAATTAAATCCACCATTTACCCTCATTCTAATCCCTCCTACACTTTTGTATTTAGATTAACTTTTCTTTACTAAAATTGAATTTAAGCTAGAAAATAAACATGTATATAG
>JALUEN010000188.1 GCA_027052755.1 bacterium
TAAAAGCAAACGATACAATAAAAGATGTAATTGAGCTCTCCATAAAGAGAGGTTTCTCTAAATTCCCAGTGTACCAGGATACGATAGATGAGGTGATAGGCGTAGTTTATATTAAGGATCTACTCCCCTACTTACTATCAGGCTACCTTCAGAAAAGCGTGAAAGATCTTGTGAAGAAAGCTTATTTCATTCCAGAGAACAAGAAGATAGACGAGCTCTTAAGAGAGATGCAGGTGAGGAAGATAACAATAGCTATAGTTCTAGATGAGTACGGTGGCTTAAGCGGTATAGTAACCCTAGAGGATATCCTTGAGGAACTAGTTGGCGAGATACAGGATGAGCACTCTTACGAGGAACCTCTGTACAGGGTTCTGGGACCTGGGAAGTTCCTGTTCAGCGGAAAGGTAACTCTTGACACTTTAAAGGAGATCCTTGAGCTAGATAGCGCCTACGATCCCTTTGAGGAATACGATGTGGATACCTTAGGGGGATTGGTATACGCAGTCCTAGGCGATATTCCTAAGGAAGGTCAGGAATTTGAGATAAATGGCATTAAGTTCAAGGTTATGGAACTAGACGGACAGAGGCTGGAAAAGGTTTTAGTTGAACTTAAAAATATATCAGAGACTTCAGATGAAAGCAGTAAGGAGGGATAAAGGTGACGAGGACAAAGCGAGGAGGAGGAAATACCACTTGGATAATAGGTGCTCTGATACTAGTTCTGGTTATAGCTGCTGTGATATCGTTAAACATCAATCCAAACAAGGATAACTCTAAAACCAACTCAGCTTCAGCCAAGATGATGTCAGAAGCGTATGCTCCTAACTTCTCAGCTTTAACCTATAGAGGTAATCAGATATCTCTAGATCAGTACAGAGGGAAAAAGGTTGTTCTAACCTTCTGGGCGCTTACCTGTCCTAGTTGTAAGTTGGAGCTTCCTCAACTAGATAAACTAGCTCAGACCAACTCAGCTGTAGTGATAACGGTAGTAGCTGCAACCCCCGGACAGCTAAAAGAATACTTCAAAAATCACTCCTACTTCAACGGTAGGGATCCTAACTTCATAGTAGCCCTTGACCCTAATTACAAACTATTCGCTATGTATCATGTGAGGGTTACTCCAACCACCTATATAATAGATGGAAGGGGAAGGATAAGAAAAGTCCTCTATGGAGCTGTATCCATGGAGTACTTTAAGGCTTACTTAAACAACATATAGGAGGTGTCCGTCTTGAGAAGCGTTAAGGAAAGCATAGAGATAAACGCGCCTGCAGATGTGGTATATGATATCGCTAAAAACTCAGAGGAGTTTCCTAATTTCATGCCAGATGTTAAGAAGGTTGAGATCCTAGAGGAGAAGGAGAACGGTGTGATATCTAAGTGGACAGTAGAGATAGACGGCACTTCATTTATATGGAAGGAGGAGGACATATACGACGATGATAACCTCACGATAACTTTTAAAGCCTTAGAGGGTGATGTAGATAAGTTTGAGGGATACTGGAAGATAATCCCTGAAAACTCTAAGAGTTTAGTTGAGCTTTTCGTAGCTTTTGATATAAACATGCCAGGTTTAGCAGCCCTGATACTCCCCACCTTAGAGAGAAAGCTCAGGGAGAACGTTAGGAGTATGTTACAAGCTGTGAAGGAGAAAGCTGAGAGTACTCAGAGGGGGGGATAATCATGCCCATCATAGGGAAGGATCTAAGCGTGAGAGACTTGAAGAAACTCGCTCATAAATGCAGGTTAGAGCTAATACAGATGTTGTACGATGCAGGATCAGGACACCCAGGAGGCTCACTTTCAGAGATAGAGATCCTGCTGACGATCTATTTCAAGTACGCGAACGTAGATCCCAAGAACCCTGATTGGGAGGATAGAGATAGGGTTATTCTCTCAAAAGGCCATGCAGCACCTGGACTGTACGTAGTATTAGCTAACGCTGGGTTCTTCCCTAAGAAGATGTATAAAACGCTGAACCAACCTATGTGCCTAGAGGAGCCCTGTAAGATCCAAGCAGGAACTTTAACCACCCATGCAGAGAGAGAGATACCTGGGATAGAAGTATCTACTGGAGCACTAGCTCAGGGATTCTCAGTAGCTGTAGGGATGGCATTAGCTGGCAAGCACTTTCTTAAGAAACCGTATAGAGTATGGGTTGTAGTAGGAGATGGCGAACTACAAGAAGGTCAGATCTGGGAGTCAGCGATGATAGCTTCAAAGTACGGATTAGATAACATAATAGCTGTAGTGGATAGGAACAGGTATCAAGTAGATGGAGCCACCGAGGTAGTGGGTCAGCTAGAACCACTGTACGATAAATGGGCTTCCTTTGGATGGGAGCCATTTGTAGCTGATGGACATTCCTTTGAAGATCTCATGGATAAGTTCAATAAAGCCCTACAGGTAAAGGGACGTCCTTCAGTAGTTATAGCTAAAACGGTCAAAGGGAAAGGCGTTTCATTCATGGAGAACACTCACCTATGGCACAGCCAACACCTGAAGAAGGAACATTACGAGAAAGCCATGGCAGAGCTCAGAGAAGCTGCTAAAGCCGATGGTTTTGACCCAGATGAGCTACTTGCTGAGTATCCAAGGGATTAGTCAGGAGAGCTACCTTTTAGTGAGGGGGTGGCTTAGATGCTTAAGAGAGTGTTCATAGATAAGAGAGAAAAGGTGATGCCCAGAGACGTAGTAGCTCAAACG
>JALUEN010000189.1 GCA_027052755.1 bacterium
TTGTTATTAAGGGACGCGGTGTGAAGCTGAGGGTCTGATCGCTGAAAGAGGTGTTAATAATGGAAGGTAGGATTAAGCTTCGCAGGTCTAAGGGGATGCTGATAGTCATCTCTGGCCCCTCTGGAGTTGGAAAGGGAACGGTTGTCAGCAGGCTCCTTCAGCTTGATGATAACCTGGTCTTCTCGGTTTCCGCTACTACCCGATCTCCTAGACCTGGGGAGGTACACGGAGTTCACTACTTCTTCATCTCTGAGGATGAGTTTAAGGAGCTGATTGATAAAGGTGAGTTTCTGGAATGGGCAGAGGTGCATGGACACTTATATGGGACACTCAAGAGCTTTGTCCTAGAGAAGGTTAATCAGGGGAAGGATGTTATACTAGATATAGATGTTCAAGGAGGTAAACAGATCATCGCCTCCTGGGACGATCCGGTAACCATCTTCCTCCTACCTCCATCTTGGGAGGAGCTCAGGAACCGATTGAGAAAGCGAGGTACTGAATCACCAGAGGAGATAGCTAGGAGGATGAAGGTAGCTCAGTGGGAGATAGAGGGGAGTAAGGACTATACCTACTTGGTGATCAACGATAAGCTGGAGGAGACCCTGCAGATTCTGAGATCTATAATAACTGCCGAGCGTCATAAGAGGGAGAGATTGGAGCTGAGAGTAGATAACTCTGAAAGGGAGTGACCTCTTTGGACAGGTTGCCATTTAACGATGAGGCCATCTTCATTAAGGAGGCTTCAACTAAGGATGTTGGTTATGTCCTGTTCACTAAAGGACATGGAAAGGTGTTTGCCTTCAGGAGAAATAAACCGAAGATACCAGGCCTCCTAGTCCCCCTAAACTGGCTCTTGGTTCAGCTCAGACCCCATCCCTCAAAAGAGGATGCTTTTCAACTTCTTCAAGTTGTACCTAAAGAGGTATTTCTGAACCTGAGGCGGAGTAACCGGAAGGTTATCATCGCTCTAGGGTTCCTTGATATAGTAGATAAATTGCTTCCGTGGAATGAACCTTCCCCTAAACTATATAAGACCTTAGTTAACCTCCTAAAGTACCTAGAGAAGAGCGATCTCAACCAGGGCCTGATAGGTTTAATGTTTGCCTTCCTGATATACACTATGAGACTTCAGGGGTTATCGCTTGAGGATGATAACTACCTGAGGATCTTAGGAAGAGATGAGAAGAAACTGTTAGAGCTGATAGCATCTGATCCTCTCAGGAAGTTAAAGGTGCTATCAAAGGAGAGACCTCAGGATGTCCTTAAACTCCTCAGAAAAACAGTCCAGTATTTGAGGGAACAGTATGGCTATAACCTGAAATCAATAGAGGTCATATCAGCGCTCCAGAAAAGCCTTATCGGTAAGTAGTTATGTAAGTAGTTATGAAGGTTCAGGAAAGGGGGATTGGAGGCTGTGAATCAGCATCCAGAGCTTAAGGGAAAGGGAGAGCTTCAGGAGTTTCTCAGAGCCTTAAATGAGAGTAAAAAGGGGAAAATACTGATCGTTGATGATGAACCTGGCGTTGTGGAATCCCTCAGGTTGATTCTGAGTAGAGAGGGTTATCAGATAACAAAGGCTTACAGCGGTGAGGAGGCTATAAAACGTTTTGAAGCTGAGCCTGACATAGATTTGATTATTATGGATATACTCATGCCGAAGATGGACGGTGTTGAGGCAGCGAGGAGGATAAGATCTCGCTTAGGTGATAGGTTTGTCCCTATAGTCTTCCTAACAGCTACTGTCAGCCCAGCCAAGAAGTATGAGGCGATGAATTACGGGGATGAGCTTCTAACGAAACCAGTGGACGTGGTGGAGCTCAGGATGAGGATAGCTAACTTACTGAAGCTAAAAGCTTATCATGATCACCTTCAGGAGATGCTCCTTAAGAAGACAGTGGACCTCCAGAGATCTCTAGCAGAGCTTGAGAAAGCTCATAATGAGATTAAGGAAGCTCAGAGTGAGATAATATACAGGTTAGCCCTAGCAGCAGAGTATAAAGATGAGGATACAGCTACTCACCTGAAGAGGATGAGCCACTACGTTTATATCGTCGCTAAAGCTTTAGGCCTCCCTGAGGAGAAATGTGAGGAGTTGAAGCTAAGCTCACCTATGCACGATATCGGGAAGATAGGCATACCTGAGAGTATCCTCCTTAAACCTGCTAGGCTAACTAAAGAGGAGTTTGAGATAGTTAAGAGACATACAGTTATAGGTGCTAAGATACTCAGCGGATCTCAGTACAAACTTCTAAAAACTGCAGAGGTAATAGCGCTAACCCATCACGAGAACTACGATGGTAAGGGCTACCCGCTAGGTATAAAAGGTGAGGATATACCTATTGAGGGCAGGATAGTGGCTATAGCTGATGTCTTTGACGCTCTGACTAGCAAGAGACCTTATAAGGAACCCTGGGAGCTTGATAGAGCTCTTAACCTGATAAGAGAGGAGAGCGGGAAGAAGTTTGACCCGAAGGTTGTTGAGGCTTTCTTTGATTCCTTAAATGAGATCCTCAAGGTTAAAGCTACTTACACGGATTAACGGAGGTGAATCTTATGAACCAGTCTGAGCTTGATAGAGACCTCAAGACTATGGTGCCTGGTGGTGTTCACTCCTTTGAGCGAGCTTGGGGGTATGATCTCTCTTCACCTACATTTAAAAGTGGAAGAGGGGCTTACCTATTTGATTTAAACGGAGAGAGG
>JALUEN010000190.1 GCA_027052755.1 bacterium
GAACCGGTTTAGGTTTTCCTGGGCTACCTTAAGCTCCCCCTCATCATTAACTCTAACCTCTAACCCCAGCAGAGCCTTATCCTGATTTCTGTTAAAACTAAGGTGGAAGCTCACGTGTTTCTTTATGAAGTCAGGGGTAGTTATCATATCAGCGTCTAGGAATATGATAATAGGGGAGCTAGCTTCTAAGATCCCTGCGTTCCTAGCTCCACTTCTTCCACTGAACTTCCCTCTTATTACTTTTAAGTTTAATCTATCCTTAAACTTCTCCAGCTCAGTTAAGGTAGCATCTGTGGAACCGCTATCAGCTATGACCACCTCGAAGGGATAGGAGTCCTGTTCTGTAAGTGACGCTAGGGTTAGCTTCAAAGTGTTCCACTTGTTGTAGCTGGGGATAACGACGGACGCGTAAATTTTCCCTTGAGAGAGGAGGGTAGCCACTGAGTTCACCCCTAGATCTGGTGTTTATGTCCCTTTTAAGTTCTTCTGGATAAAGCTGATGAACTCCCTGTTCGTCTTATACTTACTTATTAGCTCTATCACTTTCTCGGTCATAGCTTCAGGCTCTAGTTTATCTAATGCTCTTCTGAGGATCCATATGCTCTCCAAGTACTCCCTGGGGAGGAGAAGCTCCTCATGTCTGGTACCTGATTTCTTGAGATCTATTGCTGGGAATATCCTCCTCTCAGCTAACTTCCTGGATAAGTAAATCTCCATATTGCCGGTTCCCTTGAACTCCTCAAAGATTACCTCGTCCATCTTGCTACCTGTCTCAACTAGTACTGTAGCTATTATTGTGAGGCTACCACCGTTCTCTATGTTTCTAGCTGCACCGAAAAACCTCTTAGGGCGATAGATAGCGCTGGTATCCAGACCACCGGATAGCGTCCTCCCTGTTGGGGGTAGTACCAAGTTGCATGCTCTGGTCAACCTGGTGAGGCTATCCATGATTATTAGGACGTCCTTGCCCATTTCAACCATCCTCTTAGACTTCTCTAGGACTAGCTCAGTTACCCTTATGTGTTTCTCAGGAGGCTCATCAAATGTTGAGGAAACTATCTCGGCTCTTATAGACCTTGACATATCTGTAACTTCTTCCGGCCTCTCATCTACTAGCAGAGCTATCACGTGAACTTCTGGATGGTTAACGTTAACCGCCTGAGCTATCTTCTTAAGAAGTGTTGTCTTCCCTGTTCTAGGTGGAGCTACTATTAATCCTCTCTGCCCCTTGCCAATAGGGATAAATAGATCTATTATCCTAGTGGATAGTTCGTAAGGTGTAGTCTCTAGGTTAAACTTCTCGTCAGGAAAGACAGGGACTAGTTTCTCAAATACAGGACGATTAAGCATCTCAGATAGTGGCTTATCGTTAATCTTAACAACTCTCTGAAGGTTACGATACTTCTCTCCTGACTTAGGCGGCCTCGCCCACCCATCTACCTTATCTCCTTGCCTAAGATCATACCTCTTTATTATCTGCATTGAGACATATACATCGTTAGGGCTGTGCTCGTAGTAATTTTCTCTCAGGAAACCATAGTTCTCTATGATGTCTAGGTATCCGCTGACTTCCTCAAAGCCGTTAACCCTAGCATCTGTCTCTAGTATCAACCTTACTAGGTCATCTTTCTTATATCTTGCCGCGTATTTTATCCCTAGGTTCTTCGCCATTTTTACTAGCTCTTCCCTGGAAAGCTGGGTTAACTGAAGTGGTAGATCAATATCACTTTTTAAGCTCAGTGGCATCTCCTTTTCCTCCTTACAGCATTTGTTATCTTGATTTTGTTATCTTAATCTTGATAACCTAAGATTGTAAACCCTCAACTTCAATTGGGTAATAAGAGGCTAAGCTCAACTTTATATGATCTACTCAGATCCTATCACCAAGCTCCCTGACTCCCTGAACCCACTGATTAACCCTCTTTAACCTCTAATCCCTTTTGTAAGCCTCCTGAGTTTTAGATAGTCTCAAGCAGTTCTTAGATTAAATCTCAGATCAAATCTCAGGCTGACACATAAGCTTAACTTGAGCTTTAAGGGATAGATGACTCCTCTTGATTCCACATATTTTATACTACATAACCTCTACTAAGCCCTTCTCTGAACGCTTTAAAAAGATATTAAGATGGTTACCTGTACAAGCTTTTTATAACCTTCGTTAGCTTAATAGCATCGCTTAAGGAGTACTTGTAAACGTAAACTGTAACTAGGTAGAGATCAGGAGATGAATCGTAAAGGGCTATCCTGGTAGCTATCCTTAAATCCCTTAGTGAATCAGGTTGGAAGTATAAGCTATGTCCTCTGACGTAATTGAAGTAGAAAGCGTATATGGCATCTGATGAGCTGCCTGGCAAAACCTCTCGTTGATATAGGAGATCATAAAGTACTGTATCTGATGCTAGTGTAAGTTTATCTCTATTATAAACTAAGTACTCAATTCTAGATTGAGCTGTAAGGAGCTTTCTGAAGTGTTCCCGGTTGCTGATCAACAGCTTAGCGTTTAGGGAAAGGATGTAGATAGCAAATGACAGCACTAGAGTTAATAGGGTTATACTGATGAGTAGTTCAAGGATTGATAAACCTCTCAAATTTTTTCTCATTAATTCTCACGCTCCAAGGTCTTCTTCCACCTATATTTATTTTTCCCTATTTATCCGATGGAAAACATCTAAGTAAGGTTT
>JALUEN010000191.1 GCA_027052755.1 bacterium
CTACTTTGAGGAGCTCAGAGGAAAGTATAAGGACTACTCAGAGGTTATCAGCTGGCTTGACGAAGCTCAGGAGGATATCCTCAAGAATGTGGAGGTTATCCTAAAATCAGAGGAAGACGACAGGAAACTTCAGAAGTATAAGGTTAACCTATTCGTAGATAACTCAGGGTTAAAGGGTGCTCCAGTCATTTTTGAGCCTAACCCTACCCTACCCAACTTAGTGGGTAGGATAGAGAAGGAGATGTTCCAGGGAATACTCATCACTGACTTCACGATGATAACACCTGGAGCGCTGCACAAAGCGAACGGAGGTTACCTAATCATTGATGTACTATCCCTCCTGAAAGAACCTTTCGCCTACGAGACTCTTAAGAAAGTCATGTCCAACAAGAAGATAATAATAGAAGATGTTTACCAGAGGCTGGGAATCGGGACCCGCACCTTGAGACCTGAACCAATACCGTTTAAGGGTAAAGTAGTACTAGTAGGTGAGCCACTACTGTATTACCTCCTGTATAATTTTGACCCAGAGTTCGCAGAACTATTTAAAGTTAAAGCTGAGTTTGACATATCCACTAACATCTCACCAGAGATAACTGAGATGTTCTGCAGGTTCATAGCTACGGTGATAAAAGAAGAGAAGCTCCTGCCTTGGGATAGAGAGGGGGTCAGGGAGCTCTTAGAGTACGCGATCAGGTATATAGGGGATAAGCGAAAACTTCCTACCCAGTTTTCTTGGCTGAAAAACGTAATCATAGAAGTTGACTTCTGGTCTAGGGAAAGGGGCAAGGACCTAGTTACCTCAGAGGACGTAAAGTACGCTATAGAACAGATAAGGTATAGATCTAACCTGATAGAGACAAAGATAAGGGAGTACATTGACAGAGGTATCATCATAGTTGATGTGGAGGGAGAGAAGACAGGAGTTATAAACGGTCTAGCTGTCCTAGATCTAGGAGACTTCTCCTTCGGTAAACCCTCTAGGATAACAGCTACCGCCGGATTAGGAAAAGAGGGGATCATAGATATAGAGAAAGAGGTAGGTCTAGGAGGTAAGATACACTCTAAGGGTGTAATGATCCTCAGCGGTTACTTCGTGGAGAAGTACGGAGGCGACTTCCCACTATCCTTCCACGCCAGGCTAACATTTGAGCAGAGCTACGGTCTGGTAGAAGGCGACAGCGCATCAGCAGCTGAGCTGATAGCCCTCATCTCAGAGCTATCTGGCATACCGATAAAACAGTACATAGCTATAACCGGTTCTGTTAATCAGAAGGGAGAGATCCAACCTATAGGAGGAGTTAACGAAAAGGTAGAGGGCTTCTACTACACACTGAAGTCAAGGGACAAGCTGGATGGGAACTGTGGTGTTGTGATACCTAGGAGAAATGTGGATAACCTAGTCCTGAGAGATGAGGTTGTGCAAGCTGTAAGAGAGGGTAAGTTCAAGATATGGGCTGTGGATACCATAGATGAGGCAATAGAAATCTTAACTGGAGAGAAACCAGAGAAGGTCCATGAGAAGGTAAAGGAGAGGTTGAAGGGCTTCTACGAGACGGTTAAGAAATTAGAAGAGGAGTTAAAGGGTGGCTCAAAGAAGAAGAAAGGGTCAAAGAGAAAGAGCTCAAAGAAGAAGGCGTGATACTCATGTCGCTAAGGGGAGAGTACGAGTACGCTAAGAGGGTTAAGAGAGAGTCTGAGGTGAAGAGAAAAGCCTTAGAGCCTCAGATGGCTCACTGTAAGATTCTAGATATAGATGTCCCTATTTTAGTTGAGTATTGGGACTACAGGGGACCTTATTATAAAGGGAAGAAAGCGGAGATCTACTGCGGTAGGATGACTTTCTGTTACTATAACAACGTTAAGTGTAAGTACAGTGGAATAAGCGCCTTCTATCCTGACCCCTTCGCCGAGAACTTCAATGATGATTTCTACAGGGAGTTCGTGGGCGAAGAGGAGTTCAAGAGGATCTTAGAGCTTAGGAAGAAGATAAAGGAGAACCCAGATATAATGAAGCGGGCCTTCTAGGAGAGATTCTTAGGGGAATAAAAAAGGGGAGCCTTAGCTCCCCTTTTTTATTTTTTAGAGATAACTAAAACTCAAACCTGCAACCTACAGAGAACTTGACTTTATCTCCCTGTACAGTATAAGGAGCCGTTTCCCTGATCCCTGGTACACCTTTTAAGAAGTTTTCAAGCTTCTCCCTCTCTACTGGGGTTAACTCTGAGGCATCAAATTCTAAATCAAAGATTAACACCTTTTCCCTTTCATTTAGGATAATATCATTAACTCGCCCATCTCTTAGCTTCTTCAAGATAGGCTCTATTCCCATTCACATCACTCCTTAAAAATCCCTTTTTGGGTAAACCTTCCTTAAATACCCATTTTCACAGACAATGCAGCCCTTTCCATCAAATCCGCAGAATTCACAATACACTGCTCCACACCTATCACACACGAAAAAGACATCCTCAGGGTATATCTCGGTTCCACACTCTCGGCATTTCTTGAGCATTCTCAGCCACCTCCTTCCTTATTGTTAATTTATATATTCTAAACTTCTCAGCCACCAAGAACAATAAAATAAAAAATAATATATAAATCCAACTTTAAAATAAAAAACAAAAAGGTGCGGGGCATTTTTAACCCCACACCTAACCATCCCTAACTT
>JALUEN010000192.1:0-886 GCA_027052755.1 bacterium
ACTAAACACAATAAGCGATCCTACTGAGAAAGAGATGATAAAACAACGTATTGATAGGCTCAAGCTAGAGCGAGATAACCTCAGGCTGAGAGCCAGAGTGGAAGCTGAACAGTGGGTTAGGGATATAAGGGGTTACATAAGGGATATAGAAAGTGAGATTAGGAGAAAGAGAGTAGAGCTTAATTCCACAACAGATCCCAAGGAGAAGGAGAAGCTCCAGAAAGAGATCAAAGAGTTAGAGAAAGCGCATGATCACGCAGTGATACTACTTAGAGAAGCAGAGAGGGAGACATACTCTATTCCGTAACGATAAATGTTGTTATTTTCTTATCTAGCAGGTAGTGATTAAACCAGCAATTTCTTAAAGTTTTTTTAAAAAATTTCCAGGAGGTTATAGGCAATTAAGGAAGTAGTAGTTTAAAATTGTCTTAGGTAAAGATGAAAGGGGATGAGGGTTGTGAGAGAATTGGATGGGGTCAAGAACAATGGTTTTAAGATCAGGAGCTTCAGCTTGGAGTCTGCTAAGGGGAAAGGAGGCGCTAAGGAGACCTCCTCAAAATCCCAAGGGGCTGAGAAACCGAAAGAGATAACCCTAGATAAGATCGTGGTCAACTACTCTCCTCAATCCCCTTCACTGATACCACCACACCCCACCACCCTCAGAGCTAAGATGAGGATAGGCGAACACACGATCACACTTGGTGATAAACTCAAGTTCAGCGATCCTAAGGTTGAGATCCCATTGAGGGAGGATGGCAAGTACGTATTTGATCCATCCTCACCACTTTACGACACCTTCAACCTCTTGGTTAACTTAAACAAGGAGATCAAGTTAGTGGAATCAAAGCTAGGGAGGAAGCTCACCTGGGGTAACCCTAACATGGAT
>JALUEN010000192.1:896-2669 GCA_027052755.1 bacterium
TGGATTACCTGGAGATCAGCCCTCATGAAGGAGTTATGGAGAACGCCTACTATGCTGAGGGTAAGGGAGCTATAAAGATATTTTACATGAGCAAAGTGGACAGCAATGGAGATGTTAGGGTTTACAGGTTAGCGAAGGACCCAGATGTGGTTACCCATGAGATGGGGCACGCTATACTTGATGCCGTTAGGGACAGCTACAATGAGTCATTTAATCCTGAGACATCCGCCTTCCATGAGGCTTTCGCTGATACAATGGCGCTCCTGACAGCTGCTAGCAATAGAAAGGTCAGGAGAGCTTCTATTGAGGGGAAGGAGCTTAAAGAGGAGAACCCACTAGTACACATAGCTGAGGGTTTCGGAAAAGCATCCTCGCTATCCACTTTATGGGATCTATTCCTCAAGCTCTCGCCTTTCGGTAACTTCGTTGACTTCATAGAGAAGTACTCCACCTTAAAGAGAGATTACCTGAGAGATCTGAACAACAACTTCAAGTACAAACCTTTCTTAGAGCTTCACTTCTCACCAAAGGAGAAGGATCCAGTTAAGAGGTTGGAGAAGTGGCAGTCTCAACTCTACGGTGAACCTCACAACTACTCCAGGGTGTTCTCAGGTGCGATGTGGGATCTAATTACGAACACTTACAAGACCTTGAGAGCTAAAGGAGAGAAACCAGAGAGAGCCTTAAGGGAAGCCACAGATCAGGTAGCTAAGGTTCTCCTCAAAGGCTTGGATTTAGCTCCAGTAACTAACCCCTCGTTCAAGGATATAGCTATAGCCATGCTAGCAAGCGATACCTTATATAACCAGGGCAAGCTAAGGGATGAGCTAGTCAAGACCTTTACTAACAGAAAGATCCTGAACCTGGAAGACGTGAAGAAACTAGATGAGAAGTTAAATAAGATCAAGGACTTTAACTTCAAGATAAGCGAGGAGATAAAGAAGTCTAAGCTATCACTTAGAGACCAGAGGAAACTGAGGGATATCCAGGACTTCGGAGAGCTCTTGAAACTCCTCTTTAACGCCAAACCTGACGAGAAAGACGATATAAAGAAGAAGATGAAGGAGTACAAGAAGTTAAAGAAAGCTGCTCTAGATCTAGCTAGGAACTTCATAGATGAAGCTATCAGGAAAGGGTTGCTAGATAAAGTTGATCCGATAGCTATCCAGAACCTGAAGTTCTATGAGATGCAGAGAGATAAGGATGGAAATTACTACCTGCTGTACACCTTCCCATTCAAGACACCTTTTGTCTTCATGGGTGAGGGCAACAAGATGGTGAAGTATGATGTAGAGGGTGGACTCCTCTTAGCTTTTGATAAGACCGGCAAGTTGAACTACTTCCACATAGACAGCTTTGATTTAGAGAAGTTCAGAGCCACTTCTAAGCTTATAACTCATTACCTAGAGAGGAGCAAGATAAAACCTCTAGAGAAGGTGAAATCACCTGCTGATCTGTTAGACCTGGCAGGGGTTATCACGCAAGATGGAAGGATTATCTCCACAGGTACCCTGATAAACTGACCCTTAAAGGGAAAAGTTAAACTAGAGAGAATTTAGAATTTGTCCGGGCTTGCCCGATAGGGCCCCGCGAACCCCGCCAGGCCCGGAAGGGAGCAACGGTAAGCGGTAAGCCCTAGGCGGGCAATGTCCCGGACAAATTCCTTTAAATAATGTTAACAAAAAGCTAACTGAGATAAGAAGGGAAGCTAGGAATAAAGTAGAATTGGTCAGTGAATGCTGAAGTTTTAATTTACGCTTTAAGGTGGTGGGA
>JALUEN010000193.1 GCA_027052755.1 bacterium
CAATAGGTTCCTCTCAGTGGTGGACTCTAGTTTTCCATCTCTCAGCCATTCGCTAGGGGGGTAATCCGCCATAGCGTTTCAGTTCTCTAGTCTTTCTCCCTAAGCGATAGTCCGAAAGCAGCCAGCTTCTCTTTTATCTCGTTGACTGATTTCTTTCCTAGGTTCTTCAGGTTAAGTAGGTCCTCTTCTGAGTACTTTATCAGATCACCTATAGTGTTGATCCTCATCCTCTTAAGGGAGTTATACGCCCTAGAGGATAGCTCTAGGATCTTTATGTCCCAGCTCAGGATACCCTCCTTAGACTCAGATTCGCGTTTCTCTGAGGACACTGAGAGTGAGCTGAGTGGCTCTACACCTTCTAAGAAGACCCCCAGGCTATCCCTTATTATCTTAGCGGCTTCCCTTAGAGCCTCAACTGGTGTGATAGTGCCATCGGTCCATATCTCTATAGTTAACCTATCAAAGTCAGTACGGTGAAGAACCCTAGCCCTCTCTACCATGTAGTTTACCTTCAAAACTGGTGAGAAGTAAGCGTCAAGGATGATCTTTCCTACCTCGCCCTGGTAGATGTTCATCATATGCTCCATAGGGACATATCCCTTACCCTTAGTCACACCAGCTTCAATCCTGACCAGAGCGTCATCTGAGGTAGCTGTAGCTATGACTAGATCAGGGTTAACTATATCAACGTTAGGCGGGCACCTGAAATCACCTGCTTTTATCTCACCTTTACCCTGGTGGGATAGGAATATGGTAACAGGTTCAGAGGTGTTCATCCTGATCCTAACCTTCTTGAGGTTAAGAATTATCTTAAGGACATCTTCCTTAACTCCCTTAATAGTGGAATACTCGTGAGGGATCGTGTAAGTTTTAACCTCAGGACCGGTGCTGTTAGGATCTGTACCCTCTATCTTAACCCATGTTATAGCAGCTCCTTCAAGTGAGCTGAGAAGTACTCTCCTGAGAGCATTTCCCAGTGTATCTCCGAACCCCCTCTCAAGGGGTTCCACCACAAACCTACCGTAATCAGGGGTCTGAACTACGGTTTGAAATTTCTTCTCAATATTTATCTCCTTACCTATAACAGTCATTTAGATGTCACCTCCGGTGCTATTATCTAGAATAGAACTCAATTATGAAGTTGTAGTTGATCTGGTACTCAACATCGCTGAGCTGTGGCATCCTAACGACCTTCGCGGTAAGCTTATCATAGTCAACGCTGAGCCACTCAGGGGTCTTAGCGTTCTTCGCAGCCTCTATGTTACCCTTGAGGAATATGTTATCCCTGAACTTGGGGTGAATCTCTATAACCTCTCCAGGCTCTACTAAGTAGGATGGTATATCCACTCGCTGTCCATCAACGAGCACATGACCGTGTACGATCATCTGTCTAGCTTGAGTCCTAGAGCTAGCAAAACCTGCCCTGTAAACCACGTTATCCAGCCTTCTCTCCAGGAGTGAGGCTAAGTTCTCCTGAGTGAAGCCCTGTCCACGCTTCATCATCTTCTGAGCAAGCTCAAAGTACTTTCTAAACTGATTCTCAGAGACACCGTATATCCTCTTCAGCTTCTGTTTCTCCCTAAGCCTCATACCATAGTCAGTCAGCTTAATTCTTCTCCTGTAGGGGCCGTGCTGTCCCGGAGCATAAGGTCTCTTCTCAAAAGGACATTTATCAGTATAACACTTCTCACCTTTAAGGTAAAGCTTCATTCCCTCTCGTCTACATAGCTTACACTTAGGACCTAAGTACCTTCCCATTTAGTAATCCCCCCTTGAGAATTCTGTTTACACCCTTCTCCTAGAAGGAGGTCTACAACCGTCATGTGGTACTGGGGTAGCGTCCTTTACAGACAGGATCTCCAAGCCTGCAGCTTTCAAGGCTCGGATAGCTGACTCCCTGCCGCTTCCCGGTCCCTTGACTATGACATCCACTTCTTTCAACCCATACATGTTCATAGCCTTCTCAGCTGCTTGGGTAGCTGCTAACTGGGCAGCGAAAGGTGTTCCCTTCTTCGTTCCCTTGTACCCCACAGTGCCTCCGCTAGCCCAGGTTAAGGTATTCCCCTCAGGGTCAGTGATGGTTACGATAGTGTTGTTAAAGGTAGCGTGTATATGAGCTACTCCCCTGGTTACCTGTCTTCTAGTCTTTCGCTTTCTCTTGTAAGCCATAATTGTCCCTCCTTCTCATCTAGTCTCTCTCTTTCCTTTCTATCTTAAATACTTATCCTCCTCTTCCTCTCGTATATTTTCCCTAATTTCTCCCTAGGAAATAAAAATAGACTACCTGGGAGGTGAGGGTTAGAAAGAAGATGACCACAGAAGTTATAACCACTTTCCTTAGGATATTCCTACGCTTTCTCAGCTCCGTTTTAAAAGGTTCCATGAACTTACTGAGAGCCTTTACCGGTGATATCCCCAGGTTAGAGAACTTAGCGAAGAACTTCCCAGGCTGAAGCTTAACCGCATAAGTATTACCATTTTTATAGAATTCACCTATAACCAGGAGGTTTCTGTAGTTAGATGGGACAAATATCTCCTCCACGTAAACAGTCTCATACATATCTCCGAAGGGAGAGATCTTCACTGATAGTACATCCCTGTAGGGTGAGGAGGCTAATCTCTCTGCTAACTTAGGGG
>JALUEN010000194.1 GCA_027052755.1 bacterium
ATTATATCCTCTTTTTTCATCCTAGCTATAAGCTTCAAAGCTTATCACCTCACTAGCTTTTTCTCTCTATAAGATTTTTACTTTCATAGAACGCTTCCTAGCATAGTTAGAAAATCTGTGCGCCTCGTTTCTAATCTTCGCTAGAAATCTCCTGATCTCAGGTTTTAAGGAGACTCTCCTTAAGTCTCCATCTTGGGATAGGATCAAGTCGTCTTCAGGCTTGACCATAGCTACAATTTTTATGTTAGGGTGCTCACCCCAGGCGTTGAAGCCCCTTATAGCGTTGGTCAGCTGACCTTCTCCCCCGTCTATGATAATCAAGTCTGGTTTCTCATTTAAACTAGGATCCCTTCCATAGCCAGCCAAGTACTTTGCCCTGCGATACATCAGCTCCCTTATGCCAGCTAGGTCATCTCCCCCCTCTGGGACCTTAAACAACCTGTAGTCCTTCCTTGAGAAACCTCCCCCTTTCCAGACAACTAGAGCGCCATAGGCGTTCCGCCCTGAGAAGTGTGATAGATCTACAGCTTCAATCCTCTCAAGAGCCTCAAGTTGTAACAGCTCAATAATCTCCTGAAGGAGGCTAATTCCCTCCTCTATCCTAACCCTATTTCTCAGCTCCTCCCTGAGAAGGGCTAGGGTTTCCTCTTCGTCTTTCCCTGTAGGCTTCCTAATCTCAAGACCTAGTTTTTCTAATACCTCTGAGAACTGGGATACCACCCTTAGAACCTCATCATCAGCAATCACAGTTCCAGAGCGTGTACTCAAGACAGAGCTGAGTCTATAGCTCACCTCAAGAGGAGAGTACTTGTACAGCTCCGGTCTAGATAGTCCCCAGTCAGAGGCCCTCATCATGGCAACCCAGAGGTACTTCCTACCGCGATAGGAAGTCAAAAATACTTTTTCCTCTCCTCTAGGATCTATCACTAAAGAGGTTCTCAGTTTCTTCAACGCTTGAATCTTATCTCTCAAAGCCGCAGCTTCCTCAAACCTAAGCTCGTCCGCCAGCTTCCACATCTCAGCCTCAAGCTTTGCGATAAACTCATCGCTTATCCCTTCCTTCAATGCTCTCACAGCTTCCTCCACGTTCCTCAGATAATCCTCCTCTGAGATCATCCCTTTACAGGGCGCCGAACATCTACCTAATACTTCGTATATGCATCCCTTAGGCTTGTACCTTTTGAGGTTATAAGGGCAAGTTCTTACCTTAAAGGTCTCCCCAAGCCATCTGAGTACAGATTTAAGGGGACCATACAGGGGTGTTAGAAAAGTAATCAACTTCCCCTTAGCCCGACTAGAGATCTTATTCCCTCTGATACTGAGGGGTAAGAAGGTAGGGTATCCATCTCCTAGATCTATAACCCCTATTCCTCTTATCCCCCACTCATCGCTGTACTGTATGTTGAAAGGTGGCTTTAAGTTCCTAATTAGCTGAAACTCCAGTTTTAGAGCCTCTTCCTCCGATTCAGTGAGTATGTACTCTAACTTCTCGCTTATCTCAGCAAAGTAACTACCTCTTAAGTGAGCCCGCACCCTAGCCCTCAGGTTAAGACTCTTTCCCACATACAACGGATATCCCTTAAAATCGGAGAATATATAAACCCCAGGAAGCTCAGGTACTTCCTTTAATACCTCCTCTAGAGGTCTATTGAGTTCAACCTCAGGCATATCATCTATCGCCTTCTAGCGTATCTATACCTTCTCCTAGCTATAGCTTTGAAGAACTGAGAGGTGAGATCCTCCTGATAGAGGCCCATTATCCAATCCACACCTGAGCTCTCAAGTAACTTTATTAGAGTTCTAAGCTTTTGCTGAGCCATTTCCTCATAAGCTCTTCTAAGCTCTGAATCTGACGTATCAACTTCAATAATCCTACCAGTGCTGACATCCATAAGCTCTACTATTCCCACATCTGGGAGTTTAATATCCAGCTCATCTAAGGTGAGGACCAGGAACAAGTCATGACGATAAGTCAGCCCTCTTAGTATAGTTTTAAATCTCTCCAGGTTCTTATCATCCAGCTCTAGGGCGCTTAGATCAGAGATTATTATCAGAAACGATCTCCTCTTTATCAGGTTAAGGTAGGAGTACATGCCAGGAATTAGCGCGCTTCTCCCAGCTAAGCTTATAGAATCAGCAACGGCTCTGAATATCCTGTAAACCTGTTTAGGCCCCTTAAGGGGTGGTATATACACAGGCGTAGAGCGTTTGTCCACTGGCATCCAAAGCCCTAACTTTTCCGAGAACCTAAGGGCTAGGCTGGAGAACAGCTCCATAACTTTCAGCCCTCTCTCCAGCTTGCTTGAGATTCTACCAATCAGCATCCCAAGGTGAAGATCAACGAGGAAGAACAACGGTATCTCCTTCTCCTCAATAAATGTCCTCACAAAGAGCTTTCCAAACCTCGCGGTAACGTTCCAATCTATGGTTCTTGGATCATCTCCGTAGTTATATTCCCTAACCTCTAAAAATTCAAGGCCTGTACCTCTAAATATACTCCTGTGAAGCCCCTGTTGAAGTCTATTACTCAAACCAGAGGATATCAGCCTGAGATCTCCCCTACTAGGGACTCCCTTAAGAGAGATCGCTAGGGACTTTATCCGCTCAGCCAGGTAACTCTTATAC
>JALUEN010000195.1:0-1870 GCA_027052755.1 bacterium
AATCTGAGTTAGAGGAGAACCTAAAGCTCAGAGCTGCTTCCATATTATCAGAGGTAAAAAATTTAAAGGGAGAAGAGGCGACTGAGGATGAGTAACTTTAAGTTAGAATTCCCCTTAGGACTACTGATAGGTTTTCTAGGGCTTCTCCTAATAGCTATCCTCATGATAGTGGTATTTCATAGGCGATACAGGACCGCATTACTATTCTCTAACTTCTCCCCTCTTCTTAAGGCCCAGGAGAGGGTTGGCAGGAAGATCTCCTGGAAGAAACTTATCCCCGTGCTCTTAGATCTACTCTTGGTTCTACTAATGGGAATTATCATATCTAGACCCCATGCTGTAACTAAGGTTATCGCTAAAGGTTATGCTGTGGTACTTGTTATAGATATCTCCGGTAGTATGATGGCAAAGGACTTCAAACCCTCAAGAATAGAAGCAGCAAAACAAGCAGCTAAGCTCCTAGTGAGAGGTCTTAAGGGACATCCTAAGATAGGAGTGGTAGTCTTCAACAACACCTCAAGGGTCATCCTCGTACCTACCTCAGATAAGGTTTTAGTGCTGAGAGCTATAGATTCTATAAAGGCGAACTATGGTGGAACAGCTATAGGAGACGGTATATCCTCAGCCGTAGCCCTGCTAACTGCCGTAGAGGAACCCTCTAAGTTCATTATCCTCCTATCAGATGGTGAAAACAATATGGGTATGAACCCCATTCAGGCAGCGGAGATAGCAAAGCAGTATAAGATAGTGATATACACGGTGGGGATAGGAACAAGGCAGGGTAGCTACATACCTAATGTCCCCTATCCCGTTCGCCTAGATGAGGGAACTCTGAAAAGGATCGCTAGCATAACAGGTGGAGAGTACTTTTACGCTCAGGATAAACAGAGGTTAATGAAGATATTCTCTCAGATTAGGGATAAGGTAGGTTTTAAGAAAGGCTACCATGACATATCCTATGTGTTCGCAACTATAGGCCTGCTAATAATTGGATTAAAGTGGTTATTGCTAGCCCTATTCAGATACGCTGAGTTCTGATGGAGGGTGAAAGTATGTTCTGGTTATTTGGTAAATCACAGAAGAGCAGTGCTCCTAAGGATAGGCCTAGGTCATTAACTCCCCTTAAACTACCCTTAAAGTGCATAATCGGTGAGCTAGGTGGAGAGATTTTAGAGGTAACTGAGATCAGCCCGGAGAACTTAGGGGTGATCTCTCCAAAGCCACTGGAACCTGGTCAGGTTATAACGATAATCCTAGATCTAAGTTTAGGAAGCAATGAGGAGTCCCTTACTATAAGGGGAATAGTTGATAGCTCTACCCCTGTTAAAACTCCAAGAGGTAGGAGATACGAGCTTTATATAAGGCCCCTAATAAAAGGGGAAAAACAGCACATTGTCTTCAACCGTAAGCTCGTTCTCCTCCTCTCCGCTCTAACAGAGGGGTAATCACAGCTTATCTAGTCCTCTACTTCCTCTATAACTATATCGTACTTGATGTCAGCGGTATGCTTAACGGTAGCTATGATCGGACAGTACTTCTCCCTGGAGAGCTCCACTGCCCTCTTCACCTTGTCAGGGTTCAAGTTCTTTCCCCTAACTATGTAGGTTACCTTAACCTCAGTGTAAACCTTAGGGTGCTCCTCTGCTCTCTTTCCCTCAGCGTGAACCTCAAAACTGACAACTTTCTGCTTCATCTTGTTAAGAATAGAGATAACATCCATACCAGTGCAAGCGACTAAAGTTCTGAGTAGCATCTCAGCAGGAGCAGGCGCTCCGTTAGTTCCACCAAACTCAGCTTTTGGGGAATCAAAAACCACGTACCCCTTAAAACCAGTATCAGATATGGTGTTAAAAATTAGTCCCTTCACGTG
>JALUEN010000195.1:1880-6695 GCA_027052755.1 bacterium
GGTTTTAGTTGAAGCTTTCCTTATGTAGCTCTCAAGCTCAGAGAGGATCTCCTCATCAATAACTCCAAAGGGCCTAATTCCCTCCCTTGAGTGTCCACAGTCCACTTCGTTCCTGTTAGCCCCACAGACAGGACATAAACCCTTACAATCAGGGGAACATAACCTCTTAGGAGGTATCCTAACAATAACCTCCTCCAGTGCAACCCTACCTATATCTAAAGTGTCGCCTGTATATGAGAAAACGTTCAGGTCCTCTTCCTTGAGAGTTCTAGTACCTCCTCTGTAAACCTCATATCTTTGAGAGAATTCCAATGCCTCAAGAAATACCTCCTGCACCTCTCCCTCTACGTTCTTAGAGAAAGGAGCTAAACATCTATCACAGGTTAGCTTGAGCTCAGCTGAGAACTTGAGGTTTAGGATAAGCTTAGAGCCATCCCTCTGAAGCATATAGCTACCGCTTAACTCAAAAGGCTCATCAATTCCGTATTCGCTAGCTAGCTCCTCAGGAATCTCTAATACAAAACTCCCCTCCAGCTTCTTCCTCCTACCAGAGAGGAGGTCGGATAAGTCTAGAGCGAAGAGCTCTCCTATCAGTTCCTCAGTCAAAAGACCCGCCTCCTTCTCAACCCTTCTCAAGAAGGTCTATTCGCATATTACCAACACGGTGTAGGTTTCACCTTCCCATATTTCACCCTCCTCTGATCTCGGAGAGTAGGACCAGATAGAACGAACTCAGTAGATCCATCATCTAACAGCTTAGCCACACCATCTAGCTCGCCTCTCTCCTTAGCGGCTCTACAGTAAGGACACTTCTCAGGATCGTGAGCAGATGGAACCTCAGGTTCAGGATACATGAATAACTTGCCCTCATAGTTCCTTAGGATAACTTTCTTATCGCTCATTGATACTAAGTAGTTAGGCATAAGAGGTATCTTACCACCACCACCGGGAGCATCAACTACAAAAGTAGGCACAGCTAGACCGCTGGTGTGCCCTCTCAGAAACTCTATGATCTCTATTCCTCTCCAGACAGAGGTTCTGAAGTGCTCCAATCCAGAGGTTAGATCACATTGGTATATATAATAAGGTCTAACCCTTATCTTCAAGAGCTCGTGAACAAGCTTCTTCATCACAAAGGGACAATCGTTTATACCCTTTAGGAGCACGGTTTGGTTCCCTAGAGGTATTCCAGCATCAGCGAGCATGTTAGCAGCACGAGCAGCTAACGGCGTAACCTCCTTAGGGTGATTGAAGTGGGTATTGAGGTAAAGTGGGTGATACTTCTTCAGCATGTTCACCAACTTCTCAGTTATCCTAAGTGGGTTAGTTACAGGAGCCCTAGATCCTATCCTTATTATCTCAACGTGTGGTATCTCCCTAACCTTAGCTATTATCTCCTCCAGACGCTCCTCTCCCATGGTAAGCGGATCTCCACCAGAGATCAGAACATCCCTTATCTCTTTATGCTCTTTGATGTAATCTATAGCTTCCTGGAGAGCATCCTTGTGAATAGGTAGCTCGTTACCCACCATCCTAGACCTTGTACAGTGCCTACAGTACATGTTACACATATCAGTTACCAGGAATAAGACTCTATCCGGATACCTGTGAACCAAAAATGGAACAGGCATATCCACATCCTCAGCTAGGGGATCTTCCATATCGTAAACTGTCTTGTGGAACTCATAGGAGGTTGGGACAGCTTGGCGCCTGATAGGGTCATTCGGGTCATCTGGATCCATTAAGAGGGCGTAATAAGGGGTAATTGCCATTCTCAGTATCTTCCCTAAACCCTTCTCTATAGCTTCCCTCTCCTCAGGGGTTAGGTTTATAACTTGCTCCAGCTCCTCTAAAGTCCTTATCCTGTTCCTAAGCTGCCAGTGCCAATCCATGAACTCCTCCTCAGTTACATCCTTCCACATAGGTATCTCGCGCCAATCCCTAAGTCCTTTAAACAGCTCCTTATCCATAGTCCTCCCCTCCTATTCCACATCATGTTTCTTGATAATAAAGAATTCTCCTCAAGACCTGGTTGAACCTTTATGATACCTGAGGATATATAACGTTCTTCTAAGCCTGATAATTTAAAATAGGGAAAACATCCTCTTTGAAGAAAACTTCTATAACATGTCCATATACCAATTCACTGGGGGGATTTTCTTATGAAGCTCAAGAGGTTTGAGAACCTATATCTTTTAGTTTTAATCTTAGCCTCCTTAATCCTAATTATTAGCTCAAGTCTCAGCTTCAGCTCTAATGAGGAACACTCCCTGTTCATTGGGTTAGAATACTCAAAACCCTCAGCTAAACTTAAGACTTCTCAGGAGAAAGAGGTTGATGTACCAACCGATTCTTTTCAGCTGTTCAGGGAGATCGTTGACAAGAGCTACAGGTATCACATAGACACCTTCTCCTTTCCAGAGAAGTTCAACGAGACGCTAGAAAAGGTTCAGAAGTACCTTTACGAGGTTGAACACATTAAGGTAGATCTACCTAAGATCCCTGAAGATACACCTAGACATCAAGCCCTAAATTACATGGAGCAGATATATGAAAGCCTCTGGAAGAACATGTCTACACACAACGTCAAGTTCTCCAAGAAGAAGCTCTTACTGCTATTCATAAGAGCTTTCTGTTACTCCTTAGACCCCTACACTGATTACATGGGGCCTAAAGCTTACAGTGAATTCTTAGAAGCTATGAGAGGAGGAGATTTCACAGGTATAGGGGTCTACATAGGGAAGCCTAAAGATAAAAAGTATATATTGATCTTAGAACCCGTTGAAGGCACCCCAGCATACCGTGCAGGTTTGAAATCCGGGGATCTAATAATAGCGATCAACGGAAGGGATACTGAGGACATGTCCCTGGAGTTAGCCCAGGCACTGATAAGAGGCCCCAAGGGGACAAAAGTTGTCCTAACCATAAAGCGTGGAGATAAGATCTTTGACGTAACTATTATCAGGGATTTCATACATGTAAACAGCGTTAAATACGAGCTCATGAAATGTCCAGATGGTAAAAAGATAGCTTACCTAAAGGTTAGGTTCTTCGGGGAGAACACATCTAGAGAATTTGATGAGAAGTTTCAGGAGGTAGAAGCGGATAAACCACAAGCTATAGTTATTGACCTGAGGTATAACAGCGGTGGGCTTATGGATGCCGCTGTAGACCTAGTTTCCCATTTTATCCCCGGTGGTAGATTAGTAGTCTCACTCCACACTAGAATGGGCAACAGAAAGTACAAGAAGCCTTTTTACTCTAGATCTAGGATGAAGAGAGATCTAAGGACACCACTTTATGTTCTCATAAACAGGTACACCGCTAGTGCTTCTGAGATAACAGCTCAAGCTCTCAAGGATTACCACAGGGCAAAGATATTAGGTGAGCCATCTTTCGGTAAGAACACAGTCCAAACCTTATACCCTATCTCCTTCGGAGGATCCTTAAAGCTAACAATCGGTAGGTACTTCACCCCTAGCGGTATTGACATAGCTAAGGAGAAGGTTCAACCTGATGTGGTTATCAAAGGGAATCAGAACCCGTGGGTTATAGAGGAGAAGGACCTTCAGCTGAGGAAAGCCATAGAGTTCATATGTAGAGATATAAGTAAGTAGATTAGGTGAAGGCTATGAGTAGGTATCGCCTGGGAATAGATCTAGGTGGATCTCACTTTGAAGTGGGGTTAGTAGATATAGAGACAGGAGCAAAAATATCCTCTTTGAAGGGAAAAGTAGACCCTCAGTTCCACTGGAGAGAACACTTAAAGGATATCGTAGAGGCTATCTTACAGCTCTCTGAGAACACTGCTAACCTCTTTGGAAAGGTGGACAAGGTAGGAATAGCTCTCCCTGGTAATGTGTCCCCAGAAGGGGATATATGTTACAAGTGCCCTAACCTGCCTAAATGGAGAGATGTTCCAGTATCAGAGTTTCTGAGAGATCTGCTTAAACAGTATTTCAAGAGGGACTTTCAAGTAGTAGCAATTAACGACGTTAACGCAGCCGCAATAGGTGAATACCACTTTAATGTGAAGATTCTCCTTAATAAGCATTCAGCATCTATGTTATACATAGCTGTGGGAACTGGAGTAGGTGGAGGCATAGTGCTGAACGGGAAGCTAGTGGTTGGCTCCAGGGGACTAGCAGGTGAGATAGGACATCTCCCCTTAGATAACTCGCCAGATGCTCCGATATGCGGATGTGGATCTAAGGGGTGCCTAGAGACACAAGCCTCAGCTAAAGCTATCACTAGAAAAGCCTCAGAGAGATTAGGACACAACTATACCCCTAGAGAGCTATACAACCTGATATTGAAAGCCCCTAACTCCCAGGAAGCTTCAATAGCAAAGGATATCTTCCGAGAAGCAGGATACTTCCTAGGGTTAGGGATAATCGCCGTATCCTATGTTGTGGATATAGATGTGGTAGTGTTAGGCGGCGGGGTTATGGGAGCCTCTGAGTTCATACTGCCAGGGATTTATGAAGCACTTGATAAAAAATTTAAGATGTACCCAGGCGATCCTAAGGGTATGATCCTCTTAGGGAAGTTGGATAGTCCTCAGGTATTAGGATCCGCTCTCGCTTGGAATTACCTCTGATACTGATAGGAGTGGAGAGCCATGGAAGGAAAAGCTTGGAAGGTATATATAGCGATTCACGGGCATTTCTATCAACCTCCCAGGGAGAATCCATGGATAGAGGAGATAGAGTTTCAGAGTAGCGCTGCTCCATATCACGACTGGAACGAAAGGGTCTCAGCAGAAGCTTATGAACCTAATGCTAGCGCTAAACTATTTGACTCTCAAGGTAGGAT
>JALUEN010000195.1:6705-9257 GCA_027052755.1 bacterium
AGGATAACCAAGGTGGTTAACAACTATGAGAAGATAAGCTTTAACTTCGGGCCTACACTATTAGATTGGCTTAAGGTACATAGGCCGTGGCTAGTGGAAAAACTAGTAGAAGCGGATAAAAGGGGTGAGTTGCTCTTCGGTGTTGGAAACGCTATAGCTCAAGGCTACAATCACATAATACTCCCCCTAGCTAAAGATATTGACCTAGAAACTCAGGTCATCTGGGGAATAAAACATTTTGAGAGTATTTTCAAAAGGAAACCGCTGGGGATGTGGTTGCCTGAGACAGCTGTTGATATGAGGACCCTCAGGTACTTAGTTAAGCACGGTATAAGGTTCACAATATTAGCCCCCTCTCAGATAGAGGCTGTTAGACCTATAGGTTCAGATACCTGGATAGATGTCCGTGGCGAAAAGGTGGATCCCAGTAGGCCTTATTTAGTAGATCTAGGGAATGGTGATAGCATCGTAATCTTCGTATTTGATGGCCCTATATCTAGGGCTATAGCTTTTGAGGATGTGCTGTCCACAGGAGATAGACTATACAACAGATTAAAGATGGGTATAGATCCCAGCAGGAAACATCACCAGATAATCCTAGCTGCAGCGGATGGAGAAACTTTCGGTCATCATAAAAAGTTTGGAGATCTATCTTTAGCTTATGCCCTGAAGCTGATAGAGGAAGACCCTAATGTGGAACTGATCACACCGGGAGCTTACTTAGCTAGACACTCCGTTGAGTGGGAGGCTAAGATCATTGAGAACACCTCCTGGAGTTGTCCCCACGGATTGAAGAGGTGGTATGATAATTGTGGTTGTAATACCATGCCAGGCTGGCATCAGCTCTGGAGACGCCCGCTTAGGGACGGCTTAAACTGGCTCAAAGATCGCCTGGATGAGATCTTTGAGAGCTATGGCTCTAGATTACTTAAAGAACCATGGGAGGCAAGGAATGACTACATTGATGTGATCCTAAATAGGAGCGTGGACAACGTTGAGGAGTTCTTCTTAAGACACGCTAAACGAGCACTATCGCCATCTGAGAAGGTTCTGACCTTGAAACTACTAGAGATGCAACGTCATGGTATGTTGATGTTCACTAGCTGTGGGTGGTTTTTCAACGATATATCTGGCATAGAAACCGTACAGATACTTCAGTACGCGGCAAGAGCCATCCAACTAGCTAAGGAGATCGCTAAAGTAGATCTAGAGAATCACTTACTCTTAGAGTACTTGCAACATGCTCCTAGTAACTTACCTGAATTCAAAAACGGTATGGTGGTATGGGAGAAGCTAGTGAAACCTAAGATATTCACTTTTCCTAAAGCTCTTGCTGAACATGTCATCGGATCCATCTTTGATCAGAACAAGGATGGTTTCAGAAACTTCAGGATATTCCACTTTGAGCACAAGGACAGGAAGCTCCTTAAAAGACCTCCTTTCCTCCTCTCAATAGGTGCAGTAAGCATAACCTCAAAGGTTACTTGGGAATCAGCAGATCTAACCTATAGCGTCATATATCTAGGTGGGTATGAGCTGAGGGCATCAATTGGTAACTACCTGGATATGATAACCTATGAGGAGATGAGAGACGATCTGATGAGAACCTTCAAGGAGGACAGCATCCTAGAGTTAATAAGGAAGATTGATGATTACTTTCCAGGAGTCGCCTTCACCTTAAACGATCTGTCAACAGATCAAAAGGTTAAAGCTGTCTCCAAGATACTATCTGAGGAGATAGGAAAGCTCTCATCCCTATACCACAGCATATACCGAGGAGCTTTAACAAAGATAAGTTACTTAAAGACCCTAGGAGTTCCTATACCAGTTCACTTCCTATGGCCCGCGAAGTTCTCATTAATAGACTCAATAATGAAGATCCTAGCTAGTTTAAAGAAGGAGAGAGATCTCTCTAAGATACATAATTTAATCAAAGATCTCACTAATGTACTAGAGCAATGCGCTTACCTAGATATGAGAGACCTAAAGGTTATTATAAGAGGTCATATAGAGTCGGTTATCCAGAACTGGATAAATAAGATAAGGGAACAGGTAAGAGGAGATCTATCGGATGAGGAGCTAGGTGCCCTTAACTCCTATCTTGAGTTCTCGCTTACCCTCTTAGAGATCGCCCAGCGGTTTAGGATAGAACTAGATCTCAGCAAAGTACAGAACACCTACTGGGAACTGATCACATCCACTGATAGCAGAAAACTCTCCATAAAACTACTGAGGAAACTAGGAGAGGCTCTATTTTTCTCCTTTAAGACCCTAGAGATGCTTGTGAAATAAACTAAATATGAGCCTTTAGCTTGTCTGCTTTCAAAGGTAGTGGTCGGAAAATGAATAACGGTTATGTTTAAAGAAGGAAAACAGTAAGTGAGGGAGAACTTTTCAAGTTCCCCTTGAAAGTTTAATAGAAGTTAAATTACAAACCATTAAAAGCAGAGGATAAGCTAACACCCCCTAAGCAATAGGGGGATTTTCTCTTAAAAGAATAGAATTTTTGTTAATTTCCTAACTCTAAAGCCTATGTTAACGCTTGTTCACAT
>JALUEN010000196.1:0-6745 GCA_027052755.1 bacterium
GTCAAATTAAGAGAAGCTGAGAGCAAAAGTAGAGGAGACTCTAAATTGAAAATAATGAAAATAAGGAAACCGATGGCTTTGAAGTGAGATTCAAAAAGGATACAAACGACTAAAGGATAAGAGAGCTAAAGCTATATTCAGAGCGAAAAGCGAGATTAATAGAGGTAGCGAAGGAGAGCTTGAGGCTTGGAGGGAAGCTCTAAGAGATTAGGATCTCTAGTAGTTATATTTTCCTGAGCTTTGGATAAGGAAGAGAGAGGCCCGCTTTTAAACTCAGTTATACTCTTGCATGCTTCTCAAGGAGCTATAAACCTTAATTTATAATAGGGTCTTCAATAGGTAAACTCCAAGTATAGGAGAGAGCCAAGCTTTAAAAACCTGGGGTCCCAAGGATAGCTTGGTAGCGTTCGCCTTCTCAAGGAGGCTTAGCTCCCTCTCAGATAATCCCCCTTCAGGACCAGAGACTAAGTATATCTCCCTCATCATTAAGTGAATCTCTTTATAAGTAGATCCCTTGATATCAAGGAGGATAAGATCAGCTTCCTTCAAGCGCTCTAGGATCTCATCAAGGGAGTGGAAGATCGCTATAGTGGGTAGGTATAAGTGCCTAGCGCTAGATGAAGCCCCTATCACCACCTTAGCCAATCGCTTTAGTTCCTTAGAAACCCTCTCAGGGAAAACCCTTTTAACAGATCTATCAGCTTCAAATATTAGAATTGAGCGTACCCCTACCTGAGATAGTCCCTCAACTGCTAGGCTAAGGTAATCCCCTTTGATAAGGGGTAAGATACATGATATCTTTGGAGATCTGATAGCGTTAAACTGTTCCAAGCTCTCAAGGAGAAGAGTGCTTCCCTTTAAGAAAGCGGTAGCTACCCTCACAGGCAAACCGATAGGGTCAATAGAGACGAGTGAGAGCCTCTCTTCAGGTGTTAACCTGAGAACATCCCTGAGGTGATGAAGGTAGAACCTTCCAAGCTCCTCATGGGAAAGTAAAAAAGGGGGCGGAAGTGGATTCCTTCCGCCCTCCTTCCCCTTCGCTATCTCGCCTCCTATGGATCTTAGCCCCTTGAGATCTAAATCTCCCCTCCTCTCAAAGAGACTAAAGAGAGAATCTGGGAGGTAAATAACTTTTCCAGAATTTCCACTTAATACCTCAGTTACTTCTCCCATCTCCTCTCCTGAATAGCTCTCTCAAGCCTATCCATAGCTTTCTTCAAGTTCTCCATTGATGTAGCGTATGAGATCCTTATGAATCCTTCGCCGTATTTTCCGAAAGCTGTACCTGATAACAGGGCTACTCCGTACTCCTTGAGCATGAGTTTAGCGAACTCATCGCTTGAGATCCCTAGATCCTGTATGTTTATAAAGAGGTAGAAAGCGCCCTCAGGTTTATGACATCTTATACCAGGGATCCTAGATATCCTCTCAAGCAGGTAATCTCTTCGTCGCCTGAACTCAGCTACCATAGCATCAACTGCATCCTGAGGTCCCCTGAGAGCCTCCACTCCTGCCCACTGAACAAAGGTAGCCACACATGAGTGTATGTTAATAGCCAGCTTTGTCAGAGCTTTAGCTAACTCCTCATTAGTGACCGTATAACCCAATCGCCAGCCAGTCATAGCGTAAGTCTTAGAGAAACCATTTAAGAGTATGATCTTATCCCTCATCTCAGGAAACTCCATAACTGAGGTAAATTTCTCAGGATCATACAGTATCCTATCGTAAATCTCATCGCTTATTATATAGAAACCGTGCTTCTCTGCTAGCTCAATGAGTTTCTCCATATCCTCTTTCCTAATGATACCACCTGTAGGGTTCTGAGGAGTGTTTATGATCACTGCTTTAGTCTTAGGGGTTATGAGCGCCTCTAGATCCTCAGGTTTGAAACTAAAACCTCGCTCTTCCTTAAGTGGAAGTGGAACTGCCCTCGCGCCCAGGAAGTTTATAATAGACTCATAAGCTGGATAGCCGGGGTTAGGGTATATAACCTCATCGCCCTCATCAACTATAGCCATAAGCGAAGCCATTATAGCTGTCTTACCACCGGGGAAGACGACTACCTCAGAGGGTTTCACTGATGAGCCGTACCTAGAGTTCAGATAGTCAGCTATGGCCTCCCTAAGCTCTAAGATACCCTGAGCAGGGCTGTAATGGGTCTCACCGCGGTTCAAAGCGTTAACAGCAGCATCAACTATGTTTCTAGGGGTATCAAAATCAGGTTCCCCTATCTCCAAGTGCACTACGTCTATACCGCTTCTCTCCATCTCCTTAGCCATGGCTAAGACCTCAAAAGCCCCCTCAGTACCTAAACGGTTCATCCTCTCAGCTAGCTTTAAGGTGCTCATCATATTTGAAACCTCCTTTGATCTCTTTTTGCTCAGAACTCATCCTTAGATCTTCACTCGGTTAGCCTTGAAATCCTCCCCTGATACTTAAGGTAGAGGAACCAGGTTAAATCCTCTCTATGTAGAATCTTCATAATATAATTCTTCAAGTGAGGTTTAAGGAGGTGAAGGGAGATGCCCACTAAGGTTATGGAACAGTTAAACTTCCTATCCAAGGTTTCAACTGCTCCTTACTGGATAACGAACCTCTACCTAGATCTCTCTGGTCCAAGGAGGGTAGGTAAAGCTTACATAACAGCTTTCAAACGATTAGCTACTGAGCAGAGAGAGTACATAAACCGAATGAACTTACCTGAAGAGGTCCTCCAGTCCATGAGAGAGGACCTGGAGAGGATTAGGGAGTTCCTAGAGAAGGATCCCCTGAAAGGGTATAGGGCAGCTGCTATCTTCTGCTCAAGCTCAGCTGATCTCTTTGAGGTAGTTAAGCTACCCTATGTTTACAAGGACCAATTATCTATATCAATCACGCCTTCTATAAGACAGATAATAGCCATTGATGAGGAGATAGGTAAAGTTGGCGTCCTCGCCTTTGACAAGAAACACATAAGGTTATTCATAGTAACTTACGATAAGATAGAAGAGGTAACGGACTTTATAAACGAAGATGTAGCTAGGACAAGCAAGTTCTACAGCTCTGACTTGAGGGTAGCTATACCAGCCAGAGGTCAGGGCTACAAGTTCTCCATGCACGGTGTAGGAGAGTACACCTTCCACATGAGATTAAGAGAGGCTTTCAGGAGAACCCTGAAGATAGCTGCTGACGCCACCTTTGAATACTACAAACTCAACCCGTTTGACAAGCTGATCATAGCCACCTTTGAGGAGTACAAGGGACACATAGAGGACTTCTTGCACCCATACCTCTTGAGGAGGCTAGTGGGTTACATAGAGGCTAACCCAGGAACGATACAGCCCTACGAACTAGCTGACAAGGTTTATCAACTACTTTGGGACCTGGACAGGAAGGAGGAGGAAGAGATTCTTCAGAGCCTTCAGGAGAAGAACCCGAAGGGACTCTCAGTCTTCGGCTTAGAGGCTGTTATCAAGATGCTTTCAATAGGAAACGTGAGGAGGTTAGTGGTAGCTCAGGACTACAGGCATCCTGGTTGGATAGCCATACCTAGCAGAACGATAATCCTAGATCCCTCTAAGAGAGAGGAGTACTTCATAGGTAAAGAGGAGAAATTGTATGAGCTGTTTGACATAGTACCTGAGGTTATAGAGGAGACGTTAGCCCAGAGGGGAGAGATAGAGGTAATAGTTAAGCCAGAGCTTCAGAAATCGTTTGAGGGTATCGCTGCAGAGCTCAGGTTCTCATTAACTAAGCCGATACCAGAGTGGTAAGTGATCTAGCGAGGTGAAAACCATGGCTCAAGGGGACATGAAAGCTGTTCACCTCAGGATATACGGGATAGTTCAGGGAGTAGGCTTCAGGTTCTTCACAGAGAGAGTAGCTAACAGATATGGCTTAAGCGGTTGGGTTAGAAACCTTCCAGACGGAAGTGTAGAAGCTTACCTAGTTGGAGATCCAGAGGTTCTGAAGTACGCTATCCAAGAGATTAAGGTAGGTCCTCCAAGCGCAAGGGTTACTGAGGTTGTAGAGGACTGGTTTGATAACCCACCGGAAACCCCTCCCGACTTTAAGATAAGGTTTTAAATAAGCTCTTAGAAAAAGAGGATACTGCCTCAAAAGGTAGAAGAGAAACGAAGTAAAGGGGTAAATATCCATATTAGGACGGTGAGAAGGGGGTCTTAGAGATGGCTACTATGACCAAGGAGGAGATTATTGAGGCTATATCTAACATGACTGTTCTTGAGTTAGCTGAGCTAGTAAAGGCTCTAGAGGAGAAGTTCGGTGTTACAGCTGCCCCTGCGGTAGCTGTAGGCGCTGTACCAGCTGCCGCTGCTCCCGCGGAGGAGGAGGTAAAGGAAGAGAAAACTCTATTTGAGCTAGTCCTCACCGACGTGGGCGCTAAGAAGGTACAAGTAATCAAGACTCTAAGAGAGGTACTTCCTAACCTAGGTCTTAAGGAAGCTAAGGAGTTTGTTGAGAGCCTACCTAAGACCGTTAAGTCTAACCTCACTAAGGAGGAAGCTGAGGAGCTCAAGAAGAAGTTTGAGGCTGCTGGCGCTAAGGTGGAGATCAAGTAGCAGACAGTACCTTCATCAAGCAGTTCTATAGGGACAGGGGCTAAGGTCCCTGTCCTGTTTTTTGTTTACTTACTAAAGAAAAGGAGCTGAAAAAGAAAAGGAGCTGTAAGCTATGAAGATGAGGATAGGGTTAGCTCAGTTCAACCCCACTTTAGGCGCCTTAGAGGAAAACACGGATAAGATCCTAGAGATAGCTAAGATATCCAAGTCCATAGGGGTTCAAATCCTAGCGTTTCCGGAACTAGCGATAACCGGTTACCCACCAGAGGACCTGCTCTTCAGAAACGAGTTCCTCCAAGATGTCAGCTCAGCTTTGCAGAAACTCTCCTCTGAGCTTCCAAGCGATATGATCACGGTTCTTGGCTTCGTTAGATTTGATAGCGCTGGTATCTACAACAGCGCAGCTATCATATATAATAACCAGATCATAGGCACCTATGACAAGACGTTCCTGCCAAACTACGGGGTCTTTGATGAGTTCAGGTACTTCACAGAAGGTAGGGAACCGCTGTCAATAAAGCTAGGAGGCCTGAGAATAGGAATTACGATCTGCGAGGATATCTGGTACCCAGAGGGCCCCTCAAGGTGGCTAGCAGCTCTATCAAACGCTCACCTGATATTAACTCTGAACGCATCACCATTTGAGATAGGTAAACCAGAGATAAGGGAGGAGATGATAAAGGTACGAGCAAGGGACAGCAAGACCTTCATAGCATACGTTAACTTAGTAGGTGCTCAAGATGAGCTGATATTTGATGGGCACTCCTTCATAGTCTCACCTGATGGAGAGGTGATAGCAAGAGCTCCAGGTTTTAGAGAAAGCCTGCTAGTCGGGGACCTTGATATGAGTAACATCACTCACATAAGGCGGTTCTTCCCCCACCCTATTGAGAAGAGGAGGATAGTACAGCTATACGAAGCTAGGTACTCTCCTCACGAAGTAGAGCTTGGGGAACCTGTGCCCTCTCCTGAAACCACAACTGCAAGCAATGAACTACCAATAGAGGTCCTGGAAAACCAGGTTTTACCCTTAGAAAAGGGAATAGCTCAGGTTTACTCAGCTCTAGTATTAGGGGTTAGGGACTACTTCAGGAAAACAGGGTTTAAGAAGGCGGTTATAGGTGTCAGCGGTGGGATAGATTCTGCGCTGGTCGCCTGTATATCAGCAGATGCTCTAGGGTCAGAGAACGTTATCGGTGTCATCATGCCATCAAGATACACCTCAAGGGAGAGTCTAGAGGATGCTAATCAGCTCCTGGATAACCTTAAGGTTAGGAAGATAACCATAGGGATAGATAAGATCTTCAACGAGTTCCTGAACTCACTCAATGACACCTTTAGAGGTCTAGAGCCAGATATAACTGAACAGAACCTCCAGGCTAGGATAAGGGGTAACCTTTTGATGGCAATAGCTAACAAGTTCAAGGCTTTAGTCATCGCTACAAGCAATAAGAGCGAGTCAAGTGTAGGTTACGCCACATTATACGGCGATACCTGTGGAGCTATCGCGCCCCTGAAGGATGTTTACAAGACTACCGTCTATAAATTAGCTAAGTACCGAAACAGTATCTCACCGGTTATTCCAGAGAGGATTCTAGTGAAGCCGCCGTCAGCAGAGCTTAAGCCAGATCAGAGGGACGAGGACGAGTTGATGCCATATAAGATCCTGGACGAGATCCTGAAGAGGTTCATAGAAGGTGGAGAGGATCTAAAACAGATCGTAGCTAAAGGATTACCTAAAGCTGAGGCTCAAAGGGCGATTAAGCTACTTCTCATGAACGAGTACAAGAGGAGACAGTCCCCACCTGGTTTCAAGGTATCACCTAAAGCCTTCGGAAAGGACTGGAGATACCCTATTATAAATGCTTGGAGACCTAAGGTATAAGCGCTAATACATTATCTAACCAGTAGCTCTAGTGGTATGTAAGCTAATATCCCTAAGAGGAAGATCAAGAAACAGTATCTATCGTTTTCAGTATGGGCTTCAGGTAGCATGTGAGTAGCTCCCAGGTATATAAATGATCCTCCCGCGAAACCTAATATCATCGCCCTTGAGCCTATAGAGAGAAGATTCCCAAGGTAAAAGGTAACTAGTGCTCCTAATATAGAAGCTAAAGCTATTACCCCTATGTATCTCAAAAAGTTATTTAGAGATACCTTTACCTTTCCTAAGACAGCTCCTAAAC
>JALUEN010000196.1:6755-9247 GCA_027052755.1 bacterium
GTTAACGCCCTTAAGAAATCCTGAAGCTAAACCAACACCATCTGCGAAGTTATGAAGTGCAAAAGCTAACACAGCTGATAGTGTCCACAACCTCTCCTCATCTGTTATCTCTATCGGACAAGAAACCTCAGGTTCGCAAGGCGTCATGGATGAGGTTAGTATGAACTCCTCTGAGGGGTGTCTCTCCTGAAGCTGATCTCCAGGGTGCTCACTGGAGTGTTCAAAGTGGCCATGACCTCCCTCAAAGGATACCCTGAGGAAGTGCTCCATGAAGATCATTATAACGTAAGCTAATACCAACCCTGCACCGAATAGCTTAGGGTTTATTGAAGTTCCCTTAGGGATTATCTTCATAAAGGTGAGGGTTAAGAGGAAACCTGAGGAGAAAGCTAATAATCTATGAGACCACTTACCGATACTGGCGAACTTATAACCGATATACCCCCCTAAAGCGAAGAGAATAATTAGAATAGTTAGATATATCATTAGCAGTAGCATAGGAGATCCCCCCTTGAGGAGTTAGAATGTCAAAAGTTTTAATTCTCTAAATATAGTATTTTCCCTTTATTGAGATCTTTGTAACTCTGAAGCTCAGTACCTGGATAATAGTGTTTGAGGATCTCCTCATAGCTCAATCCCTTCAGGGCCATACCTCTAGCTCCCCATTGGCACATACCAACACCATGTCCCCAACCCCTACCCTCAAGCACCAGGGAACCTCCCTTTAAAGAAAGAGAGGTTATGAGGGTGCTGGGAATTCCCGGAAAATACCCATCCTTAGAGAACAGATAAGGTATATCGTCTCCTCTTAGATAATAGACCCTACATGAAGTTCTCAACCTCACTGAAACCACTCTACCGCTTTCGTCCCTCTTCAGTACATCTATTCCCTTAAAGGTTCCACAGGTAGTTCTACCCTTTAAGATCTTCAAGTTTCTTGCTATTAGTTTATCCAGCTCATCTAAGCGAAAAACTCTTTTCCAGTGGTACATTGGTGAGCTCTCACAATAAGCTTCACCTGTCTCTGGATCTATATCACTAACTCCTCTGAGATAGGGTATATCAACTCCCCAAACGCTATATGCAGAGGTAGTAGCTCCCCCACAGGTAGAGTGGTACACTGCCATGATCAGATCCCCGCTATAAGTGATCACCTCTCCCTTAGTATCCAGGACAGCTTTATAACTGCTCTCAGTTTCAGCAAGCTCGCCTCCAAAAGCTTGACAATGAGGGAGATCACAGAGATCATCGCTTCTATGTCTCCCTAAGTTCTTTAGAGCGTAAGTCCTAGCGGAAACCGCCTGAGCTTTGAGAGCTTCTAAAGGCCATGAAGGTGGCATCTCCTTTGGGACTACTCCAGCTAAGTACACCTCTAATGGTAGGGCTATTGATAGGACTAGCGAGTCCCCTTTAGCCCTCAGGTATATAGAGTTAACCCTATAGGTCCAGTACTTCCAAGCTTTACCCCTAGGGATCCCCAGCGCCACAACGGAAAGCGGTCCAGTTAGCGTCAACCTCCAGCCTCTCCAGATACGCTCCTCCCCCACCCCGCTTAACCTGTAAAGCTCCATCTCCTTATCCTTTAAGGTTACCTCGTACCATCCGGAGCTAAGCTCTATTTTCTCTCCTGATACCCTCATCGGCCTCTCAAAGGCAATAATTAAACTTCTTGGCTGGAGGAAGTTAATAGAGTTCAACCTGATCCTAATTTTAAACTCGCTATCAAGGGAGCCGAGGTATCTCCCCAAGTCAACCCTAGGAGTTGTGAAGTCCCGGAGGACGAGGAGATGCCTCCTCTCCTTAGATAACTTCTCAAGGAGATCTCTTGCCTGATTCTCCGTGATCACCCTGAAGTGATACAGCAGTACAACTATTAGCTTAAGTACATCTGGGTTGTAAGCGTTCTCGTAAGCGAGTAAGTTCTCAGCAATAAAGAAGACTTTTCCTGAGCTTCCTACTGTGATAGCCGGACTACCATCTTTCCAGAATCCGACAGCTTGGGCACCTCCCAGGTTAACCTGAACCCCGTATCCTCTTCCGAGGTCAATAACGGATGGCAGGTACTTAGAGGCAAACCGATAAAAGAGCGGGTAATTTAAGTCCAGTTTCATCTCATTATATCTCTCATCCTTAGAGAGAAAGTATATTGAGTGAAGGCCTAAAACCTTCTTGAAGAGATAAGGCTGGGATTTTACGTAATTAGAGTAGTAGTTACCGGTTTGGTACATAGCGATAAAACCGCCACCTCTCCTCAGGTGATCCTCTATATAGGATTTTGTTACAGCGGATATACAGCGGTTATCTATGGCTATCAGCACACCATCTCCCATTGGCATAGAGGTTATCCTATGCTCCTTAACCACCTTAACCTTAAGTCCCAAGCTCCTCAATACTCTAAGCGCTGTCCTAAACTCCCTGAGGTACCTTCTTCCTAGGTGAAAGTAGGTTGACTCACTGTAGAGGAGAAAGACATTATCAGAGGGATTCAGGGG
>JALUEN010000197.1:0-3760 GCA_027052755.1 bacterium
GGAATAAAGATGGTGCAATATCTGTAATTGATATATCAAGATTAAGATATAGAGGCCAGGTATTTGCAATAGGAGCGATACTTAGAGAGATAATAAAAGCTAAAGAAGAAGGTTTAGTTAAATCACCTGTTTTTATCTTTATAGATGAATGTGGAGATCACACCTTCAGGATGCTCATTTATTGCTTTTTTAAGGTCCTCAAGATCAGGTTTAAGTTTTCCTAAGAACAACCTCCCCAACCACCTCATGATAGGGTATGATCCTGCGTATTTGTCAAGGTCTTCCAAGTCAATAGCTCTCTTGGGAAGTCCCCAGAATATAACGTACCTGATTCTAAGAGGCATATCAATTCCTCTCACTAATATACCATAAGAGGTAGCTACCCCTATCAGGCCATCCAACTCTCCCCTCTCAAATTCAGGGATAGCTTTTGAGCTCTTAGAGGTAACGCTCTTCACCTTAAAGCCCCTCTCCGTCAGTTCCTTCTCCAGCTGAAGGGCATCCTCCAGGGACTCAGTGTAGAGCAACCAACCCGATCCTAAGCGATGAATAAGCTCAACCAGTTTATCCAAATTCTTCTCACCAACGGAGACGTCATAGACCTTTCTCAGGTAATTCTGAGAGGTTCCAACATCAAAGCCCAGGAGGCGCGTGAAAACCCTGGTGTTCTCGCCTTTCTTCAAGGTAGCCGAGGATATGATCAACTGGCCTTGTGGTTTAGGGAACTCATAGTTGTTAACGTTATATAGGTTTTTAGCTCGCCATATATCTGAGTTACTGAACCCCAGCAGTCTGAGTACCTTATCTATATTCCTAGAGCTCTTAGCGATACTGTCTAAGTCATCAATGAAGATGAAGCTAAAGCGCCTGTTAGCTATCAGCTGAAAATGGCTAACTAGAAACTGGTTAGTGATCACCAAGACATCATACTTATCCTCCTCTATAGCCTTCAGTGTCTCCTGCTTCTCAGATTTCTTTAAATCTCCGTGATAATATAAAACCCTTAGATTGCTTTTCAAGTTATCAAGTGCTTTATCAATTATCTTCTTAGCTTGGGTAACAAGAGCTTTTGTGGGGAAGATCACCAGAGAGTTAGCGTATCTCAAAGCTGTCATCAAGCCGAAAACAGTCTTGCCAGTACCCGTAGGAGCAGTTATACCGAAGGAGAAGCCGAGTATGAGTTTCTTAGCCCAGCTCCTCTGAACAGTTCTCATCTCAGAGCCGAAAGCTCTCCTGAAAAACTTTTGAAACTTCTCAAGCTCAACTAACCACTTAGGCTCTATGAAGGGTAAATCATACTTCTTACATCGCCCTCTATGAAGCTCTTCAAGGGTCAGACCATTTCCACATATAGTACACAATCTATCATAAGCTACTTCAACCTCTCTAACCTTGAAAACCGGATAGCTTATAGCATGAGTAATAGAAGGAGCTTCTGAAGTGCTCATATCACATCACTCCCACCTAAGCGCTCTCGCTACGTGCAGACTAGAAGCTATGTAAGCTGGGACTAGTGAGCTGAAAGCTCCTAGCCCGAAGATTATGAAGATGATATCTATGAAAGTAGTGGTAGATATCCCTGTAAGAGGGAAAGCGAACCTGAACAAGCTCCTTAAGGAGTACTCAAAGGCATACATGCTGACCAGCCCTAAAATAACCCCTAAAGTCCCACCTAAGAAGCTCACTAATATTCCCTCCATCATTATTGACATGAACACCATAAACCTAGGAGCTCCTAGTGCCAGAAGTATTCCGAACTCCCTAATTCGCTCATAAGTACTTATAAGCATGGTGTTAGTAGTAGCAGTGAAAGCTATTAGTATTCCTATCAGAGCTATAGCGAATTGAAGCAATCTAAGGGCTTTCGCGCTTCCTAACTGGGCGTTCATCAGTTGTTGTGAAGAGTAGAACTTGTAGGCTGGGTAGTTCTTCCTAAGGTAATCCATGATATCCTTCATCCTCGTCTTAACAGGTACTCCAAAGGATATCCAGAGCTGGTGAAGACCTTTAACTTGAAAGATCTTCGTGCTATCTAAATCCAGGAATATAGTGTAATCCTCATAGCTTCCGAGAGGCGGCAAGATCTTAGCTATTATAAACCTCTGGTTAAGGAGGAGTATGTCCCCTCCTTCAGTTAGTGAGAACATCTTCGCTACCTTATTACCTATAACTGCTACACCAAGGCTAACCTCTGAATCACTAAGAGTACCGGGTTTTAGTATAGTCTCGTATTTAAGGGCTTTAGGGTAGAAGTACCTGAGCTTCTCCAGTTGAAGTACTACCAGTGGCAGGTTATAGCCCCTGTAGGTTACTATCATCTTCTGAACACCTGTAACGTGAGGCTCAAAGGGGAGCAGGTATTCATCCCTCTCCAGCTGATCTATCATATCCATTGGGATATACTCAGAGGCGGAGGAAATAGTTATCGGTCCCAGCTCTATAGGAACCTGAGGGGGAAAACAGTAGATATCAACATCTCTAGCAAAGAAGGAGTGTTTCATAGAGGTTATAGCCCTATCAGATAGCGACACTAGGAGAATCGTTATTATCACCGCTAAGGTTACCGATGATAATGTTAAGATCGTACGCTCCCTCTTAGCTCTGAGGTTATTTAGGGCTAACTCATAAGCTACCTGAAATAACCTGAACATCTCAGGAGATTCCCCCTAAAAAGGTATCCATATATCCAGGCATCAGCTTAGCTCTCCTGAAATAGGTAACTATCTCATCAGCTCCAAATGAGCTTCTAACCCTAGCGCCAACCTTCACGAAGACAAATCCCATTTCCTTAGCTTTTTCCTCAAGATACTTGAACTCCTCTTGAGAGTAGTATTTAGCTACCGGTATAGAAAGCTTAGAGGGTCTATAGTATTGACCGATAGTGATAGCTTTCACTCCCACCTCTCTCAGATCCCTCATAGCCTCTACTACCTCATCTAAGGTCTCACCCATACCTACTATGATACCTGATTTAGTTATTATCCTGCCATTAGTTAACTCTAACGCCCAGCTCAAGACCTTCAAAGATCTCTCGTAAGATGCCCTCCTATCCCTTATGAGTGGGGTGAGCCTCTTTACAGTCTCCAGGTTATGTGCGAAGACATCAGGTGGTCCTTCTCTTAAGAGGGTTTTCAGGTTCTCCTTCTCTCCCCCGAGATCACTAACTAGTAGCTCTACATAGGTGTTAGGTGAGTGCTTCCTTATCATCCTGACAGTATGAGCTAGGTAGGAAGCCCCTCCATCAGGGAGATCGTCCCTAGTTACCATGGTTATCACAGCATATCTTAGCTTCATATCTCTAATAGACTTAGCCAGGTGCTCAGCTCCTTCCCAATCCTCTTGAGTAAGAGGTTCAGGCTTACCCGACCTCACAGAACAAAACCTACAGTTCCTAGTGCATATATCACCCAATACCATGAAAGTAGCGTGTAACTTCCCCCAACATATGCCTATGTTAGGACATCTTCCTTCCTGACAGATGGTAGTAACCCCAGAGTCTTTCAATATCTTAAAGATTCGCTTAGCGTTCTCCCCAGTGGGAAGCGCTACAAAAGGTTTCTGAGCAGAAGTTCTCCTCTCACCGCCAGCTATAGGCAAAGCTATCACCCCTTATCACAAGGAGATCTGAAGGAACAGCTTAAAATAATCTATACCTTCTTTCTTGATGAGAAGCTCCTTTCCCTCTGAGGATAGCTAAGAGACAAACCCTTAACTAAGAATAATATAACTTAGAGTTTTGTGACATTTCTTATTTATATAA
>JALUEN010000197.1:3770-7718 GCA_027052755.1 bacterium
ACAAGCTAAGAAAAACGGCGGAGGTGAGCTAGCATGGCAGAGGTAAAGAGCAAGGTCAAGATGAGGATGTTAGAGGACAGGGTATTAGTTAAGCCTCTACCTCAGGAGGAGAGGACAAAAGCCGGAGTTATCATACCGGATACTGCTAAGGAGAGACCTCAGAAGGGACAGGTGTTAGCTGTTGGCCCCGGTAGGATGCTTGAGAACGGGCAGAGGGTTGAGCCCAGCGTTAAGGAGGGAGACATAGTACTCTTCGGTAAGTACGCTGGTACTGAGGTAAAGATAGAGGGTGAGGAGTACATCATCCTCAGAGAGAGCGAGATCCTAGCTGTCATTGAGGAGTAAAACCAAATAATAGATCAGGAGGTGGGAGAGATGGCAGCCAAGGGAATACTCTTTGATGCAGAAGCCAGGAAAGCAATAGAGAGCGGAATGAGGAAGGTTTTTGACTCAATCAGGATCACCTTAGGACCAAAGGGCAGAAACGTAGTTATTGAGAAGAAGTTCGGATCTCCACTGATAACTAACGACGGTGTTACCGTAGCGAAGGAGATTGAGCTAGCTGATCCATTTGAGAACTTAGGCGCTCAGTTGATTAAAGAGGTAGCTTCCAAGACCAATGATGTAGCCGGTGATGGTACTACCACAGCTACTATCTTAGCCTACCACATGGTCAAAGAAGGTATCAAGGCAGTAACCTCAGGAGCTAACCCCATGTTCCTCAAGAGAGGTATAGACAAGGCTATTGAGGCAGCAGTAAACCACCTAAAGAACATGGCTAAGGAGATAGACATCAACAGTGATGACGTTAAGAGGGTAGCTGCTATTGCTGCTAACAACGATGAGAAGATAGGAGAGATAATAGCTAATACCATTAAGAAGGTTGGTAAGAACGGTGTCATAACCATAGAGGAGGCTAAGAGCGCTGAGACCAAGTCCGAGGTAGTTGAGGGTATGCAGTTTGACAGAGGGTACATCTCCCCTTACTTCATAACAGATCCTGAGAAGATGGAGGCTGTCTTAGAGGAGCCTTACATACTGATCACTGAGAAGAAGATAAGTGCTGTCCACGACATACTGCCAATACTAGAGACCATTGTCAAGTTAGGTAAGCCACTACTAATCATAGCAGAGGACGTAGAGGGTGAAGCCCTAGCTACTTTAGTAGTGAACAAGCTGAGGGGTGTACTGCAGGTATGTGCCGTCAAAGCTCCTGGCTTCGGTGAGAGGAGGAAGGAGATGCTCAAGGACATCGCTATACTCACCGGTGGTATCGTGATAAGCGACGAGGTAGGTATTAAGCTGGAGAACGTGAAACCTGAGCACCTAGGTAGAGCAGAGAAGGTAAGAGTTGACAAGGAGCACACCACCATAATTGGCGGTAAGGGTAACCCTGAGGAGATAAAGGCTAGGATAGAGCAGATCAAACAGCTCTTAGAGAAGACAGACAGCGAGTATGAGAAGGAGAAGCTCCAGGAGAGGCTCGCTAAGCTCAGCGGAGGAGTAGGAGTTATCAAGGTGGGAGCTTACACCGAGACTGAGCTCAAGGAGAAGAAGATGAGGATGGAGGACGCCCTGAACGCTACTAAGGCTGCTCTGGAGGAGGGTATCCTACCAGGTGGAGGTACAGCTTATATAAGGGTGATCCCAGAGCTGGAGAAGCTCTACAAGGAGCTAGAGGGCGATGAAGCGGTAGGAGTTAAGATAGTGATGACTGCTCTGGACAAGCCACTGAGACAGATTGCCGAGAACGCCGGTTATGACAGCGGTCTGATCGTTGAGAAGGTTAAGACTGCTTCTAAAGAAACCCACGGGTTTAACGCGGTAACCGGTGAGATAGTTGACATGTTTGAGGCTGGTATAATTGACCCACTAAAGGTTACCAGATCCGCTCTCCAGCACGCTGCATCTGTCGCCAGTATGGTAATCACAACTGAAACCCTAATCGCCGAACTGCCAGAGAAGGAGAAGGAGAAGAGCCCAGCTGGCGTAGGAAGTGAGTTCTAAAACGAGTTAGGGTAAGCTGAGCATAGAAGAGAGGGGGAGAGTTCCTCCCCCTCTCTTTCGTTTTTAAAGCGTCTTTAAATCCTAAACTATCTTTTAAATCCCTTGATCTAGGATAGAGAGGTCTCTCTGAAAGCTCTTACTTAAGAGGAGCCACAGAGAAATTATAGTCATAGCTCCTATAGCTAAAGCATATATCTGGAGAACTGCTCCCCCAGTGAGATCGTAGGCTAATCCTGATAGGAACATGGATAGCGGTGATAAACCTATTATAATCGTGTCCAGGATCCCAAAAACTCTTCCAAGGAACTCCTTAGGGACTCTCAGCTGTATCATGGTAATGGTTTTCACGTTAAAGTAGCCAACAAAGAGGCCGTTAAAGAACGTAGAGAGTATAACCGCATCTATCCTAGGGATAACCAGTAGCGGTATCAACGAGAGGATGGAGAGGATTAAGGCTAAATTAACGCTGAACCTCTGATATCCCTTCAATCTTAAAGCACCAGCGAAGTAAAACCCCAGTAGGTTCCCTAAGCTGAAAGCTCCCATAGCGAACCCATACCACTGAGCGCCTAATCTCAAGAAATCCCCTATATAAAAGGGGAACAGGGTTATTATGGGAAAGGCGAAGAAGTTTAGACCACCAGAGCCTAAGAGAAGGTCTCTTATCCCTTTCTCCTTTAACACGTATTTGATCCCAGCTCTAAGCTCCTCTAGAAGAGGAGGCTTCTCCTCACTTCTCAGGTGGGATTCAGGGGATCTTATGAAAGCCTCACTTAGAGCGGAGAACAGAAAGGTTATCGCATCAAACAGTATCAGTTTCAGAGCACCCACTACGCTGTACAGGACTCCACCAAGGGCTTGACCAATAGCCCTAGCTAACTGAGCAGATCCCTCTGTTAAAGCGTTAGCCTTGAACAGTTCAGAGTTAGGGACGATATCTGGTATCATAGCCATAACAGATGGCCTGTAGAAAGTCGCTAGAGCTTCTAAGAGGAAAGCAATTAGAAAGAGTGAGGCAATTTTCAGAGATAGCGAGGGCAAAAATGATAATAGAGCTATGAGCAGGAATAATAGAAGCCCACTTAAGGCATCAGTGAGAACCATTATCAGCTTACGGGGATAACGATCAGCTAGGGTTCCACCCCAAGCACCGAAGATCACAGGCGCTATTCCCATAATCCCCATGAGAAGCCCCACTAGTGTCGCGCTATTTACCTCTTCCTTAAGCCAAAATATAGAGGCGATGATGAAAGCCTGGTTCCCGATCTGGCTCACTATCTGCCCCTGCCATAACAAGAAAAAGTTTAAATTTATAAAAGTACCTTTCAAGAGTCTCCTCACAATATCTCACCTCACAACAAAGAATGACCTTGATACTTTTCCATAAGGGAATTCTTGCTCCTTCAGGTTTCATAAAGTGATACAAGGGAAAAGATAGTGTGAGATAGTACTTAATAAGAAAACAGCTTAGGGGGAATAAAGTTATGTGTGCCAGTGCTGAGAGCTATATTGAGGACCTGAGGAGAAACAGCTCCATGTGTTTCGCTTGCGGGGAGGATAACCCCATAGGTCTGAAGCTTAAATTTCAAGCTTCTAACGGCATAGCTCAAGCCCAGGTCAATCTCTCAGAGAACTATCAAGGCTATAACGGGATAATACACGGGGGAATAATCTCCACTATTCTAGACGAATCCATGGTTTACGCTATATCTAGTAAGGGTTATAAGAGGGTATTAACAACAGAGCTGACAATTAAATTTCACCGCCCTATGAGAATGAGAAAACCCTATGAGGTGATAGCAGAGGTCATCTCCATTGAGAATGGATGGGGGGAAGCTACTAGCAAGATAACCACCCCTAGTGGCCTCCTCATAGCAGAAGCTAAGGGAAAGTTCAAGGTCAGCTGATCGTAAGGACTTGAATTTCCTCTCACCTCACATT
>JALUEN010000197.1:7728-9225 GCA_027052755.1 bacterium
TTATAATTATTAATGGTAGCCTTGAGGTTGACCGGTGAGATTATGAGAGAGAGCGGTGAGGAGGAAGAAGAGAATAAAGAGTTTAAAATTTCAAGGATTGGTTTAGGGTGAGGCTTTCCTTAAAGTTCTCTTCCCCCATAAACTCAGACGAATTATCCTCCTCTTTATACCTATATTTCTCGTTGAACTAGTTCAGATAGGTCATGAAACTATTGACCTATTCTGGCTCTCTAAGTTAGGACTTAAGGCAATAGGAATCTCAACCCTAGCTTGGGGTATCACCTGGCTAATCTTCTCAGTTATTGAGGGTTATACCTTAGCAGTACTTCCCTATCTGAACGCTAAAGATAAAGAGAGCTTAGCAGATATTAGATCACCTTTCTGGCTTGGCTTAACTTCCCTGATAATTCTTAACATGGCTATGACCCTGACAATAGGCACACTTCTCAAGGAGTCATCTCTAGGTTTATTTATGATCATCATCACCTGGACTGCGATTCCATACTATCTCTTCGCGTTCTTCAGGAACTTCAAAGCGCTTAGAGGAGAGGGGATAGGATACCTCAACCTCAGCTTGAGGTCTCTAGCGATAAACTTCCTCATAGAACCCATATTCATCTTCACCTTCAAGCTAGGTGTGATAGGAGCTGCTCTGGCAAACCTGTTCTCCATCTCCTACCTAGGGCTAAACAGCTGGTTAAGACTTAGAGGAGAAGTTCTCCCCTTAAGGATAAACTTTTTCTCCGTAAGAGATTACCTCAAGTACTCGTCAGCTCTAATAGGGTCTAAGCTCTCTGAGGATATAGGTGGAATCCTGATAACTTTGGTAATCTCGCTATTTGGATTAGAAGCTCTAGGTTTATGGGGTATAGGAGAGGCGATACTAGGTATAACCTGGGCTATAACCAACACACTCAGGGATGTAATCACAGCAGAGGCTAAAAGGGTGAGCTTAAAGGAGTTAATGGAGCGCTCATGGATAATCTCAGGCCTAGTAGGAGCTTCCCTTGTACTCCTATTAGCTATAGTATTGCCTCCACTGTTCCTGAAAAACGTTTCAGAGGTAAGAGCGCTTAGGACGATATTACTTGCTATTGGTCTATCCTTCCCCCTCTCTTCACTGACAGCTATCTCAGTGGGATATATACGAGGTATAGGTAAGGTTAAGGTAAGCTTAGCTCTGGACTTTTCAAGGGAGACTCTCCTGAGACCAATCCTTACCGCTATCACCTTCTTAGTCTTAAGCCTAAGCCTCTCTCAGAGTGCCCTAGCAGTGGATAGGATAAGCTTGATGTCAGGAGGCTTAAGCGTAAGTTTAGTCCTAACTGAAGCGCTCTCAGCTTGGGTTGTAGCAGTGATATTGAAGAAGATATTAAACCATGATATGGTCAATAAAGCTCTAAGGGACTTCGTGTTTCTAATTCTCATCTTGATCCCCTACTTAGGAACCTTCTTCAGAAGTTTTATAGGGAACTTACTCAGAGCCCTTATTAGGAT
>JALUEN010000198.1 GCA_027052755.1 bacterium
GAGTTAGAAGTTGATCATATAAGTCATCGTTTTTCAGGTAAGAAGGTGCGTTCTTCTCTAGTAAGTTATAAAGTTCCTCATTAGTTAGCTTTCCGGTTCTCTTTATGTGTTCCTTAATCTCCTTCATCAACTTAGATAGCTCTGGATCTCTCTTGAGCTTTTTTCCAGCCCCTTTAGATCTGCGATTCTGCTTTCCCTTCACCGATGTTCCCTCCTACCTTGATTCCCTCCTCTTCATTTAAAATAACAACTCCCCTCTTCTCTTAGCTATTAAGTATTGCAACTCCTCTATTTCCCCTCAAAGGACAGGGGTTTAACTATTGCTAAGTTAGTAGCTATCCTGAGAACCTTTACAGGAGAGCCTTTAGGGATATGACCCTTATCAAAAGCTTTTGCTAATAAGGTATACCTCTTACCCTCTGCTATGATCTCTATCTCTCCTAACTTATCCCCAGGCCCGATCTCAAGGGTAACAACTCCTTCCATCCCCTCAAATCTTCTTATACTCCTAACCATAGAGGTAGGTCTAACGAACCTGTACAACAACCTAGAGATAACTGTAGAAACTCCGAAAGACGAGATCAGGGCTAAGGGAACAGTGTAAGGAGCTGGTATTCTGATGCTAAGAAAGAAGAGTCCAAAAGCTCCTGTCATAGCCATCATTATTGACAGGAAACTAGGGCTTAAAAACTTCAATATACCCAAATCAGAGCCTCCACTCTCCACTGGTGTGTGGTCAGCCCCAGAGAGATCAGCTCCCTCAACACCGCTTAAATCAAGATGTCCTGCATCCACTCCACCTGCATCAACGTGATCTATTCCGTCTACATCTCCACCGAAGAATGAACCTATCAATATCAGGAAGATAGCTGCTCCTAATCCTACCACTATCATCGCTATGTATATAACTGCTAAACTGAGCTTCTCAAACATCCTCTATCCCTCCAGGGTGAGCTTCCTTAGCTAGCTTCAACCTGAAGATGCTATCGTTGAGCCTGTTTATAAGCGAAGCTATATAATCTATCTTCTTACGTAGCTCATAAGCTCTAGGGTTAATCTCCAGGAGCGAGTAATAAACCTCCTCTATAACTTCTTTTGTCTCCTCAGCGAAACTCAGGTCTCCTTTTATCATCCTCTCATTCGCCTTCCTGACTAGCTCCCCACAGAAATCAGCCAATCCCATGAGGTAGGGCTCTATCGGTACATCTAAATCCTGATGGGTAGGTATCACGTGATCAATTAAGTACCTAAACAATATCTCTCCCTCAACGAACTCTTGAAAGGCAAAGGCAACGCTGTTTGAGTACTCTAAAGCGTTAGATAGCTTCTCTTTCAATTCCTCAACGAGCTTCCTGTTCAAATTCACTTTCTCGTAAACCTCGTCTAAACTTTCCTTAATTAGCCTGTATATTATCACCTTAGAGTTCTTAGCTATCTCCCTAGCTAGGTCAATGAGCTCATCTCTAAGTCTCTCCTTAGCCTCTAGCTCATCACGCAGTCCCAAGATATAATCCCTAGATATCAACCTCATCCCCGTCAACCCTTTCAGAAGCCTTTTATTCTCCTGTCCAGTACCTGCTCTCCAGAGTCGCTACGTTCAGGTAGAGAGCTAGCAGGGTACCACCCAAGAAGTAAGCAACGTTCTTCATATCAATAACTCCCTTTGTGAAGCTAGATAGGTTATTTAGGATGGATAAATTCTTAGCTATGGTAGCCCAGCTACCACTTCCATAATCAGCTATAGTACCTATGATCCAGAGGAAGAGGAGGAATATGAAAGTCAGGATAGAGCTTATGAAAACGCTATCAGTTAAACTAGAGAAGAAGTTTCCAAAAGCCACCGCTAAAGCTATTAATAATAGAACCCCTAAAAAAGCAGTCCAGAGAACGTTTTGATCCACAGCAATTTGAAACTTAGAGTAGGTTAAGATAACTACCATAAAGGCAATGGGGATTACGGAGATCACGAGGAAGTTAGCTAAAAATTTACCTAGGACTATTCCCCAATCACTAACGGGATAAGTTAATAGGAGCTCTAGAGTACCGGTCTTTTTCTCTAATGAGAAGGTAGTCATTGTAACAATAGGAATAACGAAGAGAAGTATAAAGCCTAGGTCATTAAAGAGCGGGGAGATAACCAGGTCCATGATATCATACTTAATCCCATAGTAAGAGATGTAAGGTATAAGTCTGTTAATTATAACTATTCCTGAGTAGGTTAAAACTCCTATGAAGAAGAGCGCCAATGAGTATAACACATAAGCCGTGAGTGAATAAAATTTATGGATAAGCTCTTTTTTAAAGATCTCCCACATCTTCTATACCCCCTTCACTGTGGATAGGGATCACTAATTCTGCAAGGTTAAGATAGCTCTCCTTCCTCGTGTTTTCTAACTAGCTCTAGGAATACCAGGTTTTCCATTAATTTTCCAGTATCTTCACCTATCCTGAATGGCTTGCTGAGAGCATTATCAGCTAGATACACCTTCCTTGGCCAGGAGAGCCTTTCATGAACCTTCCATGAGAACCTCCTTAAGAAGAATACAACCATTGTGTCATCTAACCCTTCTATATACCTATACAG
>JALUEN010000199.1 GCA_027052755.1 bacterium
AAGTAAAGCCTAAAGGGTAAAAGGTGATTGCCATGTTCAGGCTTGACGAAGTAGAGGACTTTAATTGGATAGGTTTGATCCTTATCTTGATCATCTTCATCTGTCCACTTATATCCGCCTTCATGAGCTATGGTGCCAGATACCTATCAACTCACGAGGGACTCATAGTAGCTAAGAAAGCGTTCTTCCCTAACGGTGTTCCAGTCTACCTGCTGTCTCACATATTTGATCAGAAGAAGAAACAGGAGGTAGCTAATAAACCATCTATGTACTACGAGTACTATGACTCAGAGGGTAAGATCAAGTATAAAGCTGAGCCCGTAAACTCCACGAGTAAGAAGCCCTGGTATAAGGTCGTTGTAGCTGAGAAGAACGGTAGGGAATATGAGCTATCAGTTACGGAGAATGAGTTCTTAAGATATAAACTGGGACAGTACATGAAGAAAAGGATGTTCTCCCAGAGCTGGCATCCCTATAATAGATACTACAGCTACAGGGATTACTACTGGGGCTCTAGATACTACTACTATAGGAGATATGGATATGGCGATTACTACTATGGTGGAGGATATTACGGTAGTAGCCACCGCTCGCGATACTCAAGGACCTCTAGTTTCCGCAGAAGCTCTTACGGAAGCGGATTTAGAGCTAAGTAACAGGATCATCGGAGAAGATGATGAGCTCTGCTAACATAACTAGCCTCAGATCTAAACTGATAAAATTAGTCATATTCCTCGTAGCCTTTGCAGGTTTAGGATACGAGCTTCTATTAGGAGCGTTAGGCTCTTATCTGTTCGGCGATTACCTACTGATATACTCACTGACAATTGGAACCTTCCTTTTTGCCTTAGGCTTAGGCTCACTTCTATCTAAAAACTCAAAAGACGAGCGAACCTGGTTCGTCCTATCAGAGGTAGCCCTGGTCATACTAGGCTCAATGCTAACCCCATTTCTATACAGCGCTTACGGAACCTTAGGTGATCTCGCACTCCCCTTGTTCCTCCTCTACTCCTTACTAATGGGATCCTTAGTTGGACTTGAGCTACCTCTACTTCTCAGGATATTGAAGAGGCATGAGGAGTTAGCTGAAACTCTAGCCAAGGGATTGTTCTGGGATTACGTAGGTGGATTGATAATCTCCGTGGCCTTCCCTACGATAATGATCCCCATCATGGGATTCATTGGAACAGGTATAACCCTAGCCCTCATCAACCTGATATCACTGCTGATCTTCTTCAACCTCTTCAAGCTCACTAAACCTACTTCTCCCATTAACCTCATACTAATAATTATCACTAGTTTGGCTTTAGTGATAACATCCAGAGGATACGGAAAACTTCTTGATAAACAATTTGAGCAGGAGATCTACGATGGAGTTATACTTACTATCAAGCAATCACCCTATCAGAGGATAGCGGTAGTCTATATACCAGGAGTAGGGACAACGTTGTGGATTGATGGAAACCTTCAGCTAGCTCAGATAGATGAGTATAGGTATCACGAGTCCCTAGTCCACCCAGCGATATGGTTGTATCCCAAACTACCTAAGAGAGTTCTCGTACTGGGTGGGGGCGATGGTATGGCTCTGAGGGAGCTGGAGAGATACCCATTTATAGAGAGTATAATCCTGGTTGATATAGATAAAGAGATGGTAGAGCTAGCGAAGAGAAATATAACTCTGAGGAAACTGAATCAAGACTCTTTCAGTGATCCCAGGGTTAAGGTAGTGATATCAGATGCCGTAGATTACCTAGAGAGAGCTTCTGAGGGGGGAGAAAAATTTGATATCGTTATCGTTGATTTTCCAGATCCTCATAACCTAACTCTAGCTAAACTCTACACAGTAGAGACCTTTAGCTTAATAAGGGAGGTTATGGATGAAAACTCCATAGGAGCGATACAGAGCACCTCTCCACTTGACACCAGGTATGCCTTCTGGTGTATTAATCAAACCCTAGAGGAGGCAGGCTTCTACGTAATTCCTTACAGAGCTATCGTCCCCACCTTCGGAGTATGGGGATTTAACCTATTCTCTAAAACGAAAATAGATCTCCAAAAGATCCTAGAGCGCTCCAAGGAGAAAACAGAGCTTTTAAGAGGAGAACTCAAGTACTTAACCCCATCTCTGTTTCTGGCTAACGTGATCTTTCCCATAGATGAAGGGAAGGTAGAGGTAAAGGTGAACACAGAATTAAATCCGGTGATATACAGGTACTATGGTAAGTTCAGAACCCCCTAAAAGCTTAGGTAAATAGGAGGGGTAAACCATGGAAGTCTTCCCCAAGAGAAGCTCTGGAATCATCATGCACATAACCTCACTACCCTCCCCCTATGGGATAGGAGATCTCGGTCCAGGAGCTTATGACTTCGCTGAGTTCCTAGCTGAGGCTGGGCAATCTTACTGGCAGGTCCTCCCCTTGAACCCCACTGATACAGCACACGGTAACTCACCTTATATGAGCTTCTCCGCTTTCGCAATGAACCCACTTATGATAAGCCCACAAGTTATCTACCAGTGGGGTCTGATCTCAGCGGACATTCTTGACAGCAGGAGATTCATCTCAGATCCAGATGGAGATAAGGTAAATTATCCTCAAGTAACCGAGTACAAGGAGAGGCTTCTGAAGAGCGCCTTTGAGAGGTTCAAAAACCTTAAGCCAGGTACCTTCAGAGCTAAATACGAGGAGTTCATTAATGAGGAAAAATGGTGGTTAGAGGACTACGCCATCTTCATGACCCTTCTGAAGAGGTACAGGAGGCCCTGGAACCAGTGGGATGAGGAAGTGAGGAGAAGGCTGCCAGAAGCTATTGAGAGGATAAAAAGAGAACTAGGGGATGAGATAGAGTATGAGAAGTTTTCTCAGTTCTTAGTTAGATATCAGTGGGATAACCTGAGAGAGTACCTGAAGATTAAGGGGATTCAGCTAATCGGCGATATACCAATATACGTCTCGTATAACAGCTCTGACGTATGGGCTAACCAGGATCTATTTCTCCTGGATGAGAATGGGAACCCTACTGTTGTAGCTGGAGTACCACCAGATGCTTTCAGCGCTACAGGACAGCTCTGGGGCAACCCTATATACAACTGGGAGAAAATGAAAGAGAACGGCTTTAGGTGGTGGAAACTAAGGTTCAAGCAGACCTTTAAGCTGTTTGATGTAGTGCGGGTTGATCACTTCAGGGGATTCGTTCAGTACTGGGAAGTACCTGCTGGTTCCCAGACAGCGATAAACGGGAGATGGGTTGATGGCCCAGGACGGGCTCTCTTTGATGCGGTGAGAAACGAGTTGGGATCTCTCAGGATAATAGTAGAGGACCTAGGGATCATCACCCCTGATGTGGTAGCGCTCAGGGAAGAGCTAGGCTTTCCTGGGATGAAGGTCCTAGTCTTTGCCTTTGATGATAAGAAACCAGATAACCCCTATAAACCCCATAACTATCCAGTTAACTGCGTAGTCTATACAGGCACCCATGATAACTCACCTGTCAGGGGATGGTATGATAGCCTCAGCGATGAGATAAAACTAGAGGTGAAAAAGTACCTGGGTAAAGAACCAGCTGAGATTCACTGGGATATGATAAGGTTAGCGATGAGCTCAGTGGCAGTTCTATCCATGTACCAGATGCAGGATGTCCTAGGTTTAGGCGAGGAGTCTAGAATGAACTTTCCAAGTAAACAGGAGGGTAACTGGAGCTGGAGGATGAGACCGAATGCCATTACCGATGAGGTGAAGTACCGCCTAGCTGAGATGACCTGGGTATATGGGAGATGGCCCAAGTGAGCGATCTAATCTACTCAAAGGCCCTAGGGGCCGTACTTCACGGTTTAAAAGCTCATGCTATCAGCGTTGAGTGTTCATTCTTAAAAGGGCTTCCAGGTTTCCAGGTAGTAGGCTTAGCTAAAGGGGCTGTTTACGAAGCTAAGGAACGGGTTAAAGCAGCTCTGCTCAGCATAGGGATCCAGCTACCACCTAAGAGGATAATCGTTAACCTATCTCCTGTTGACCTACACAAGGAAGGTGGTACCTTAGACCTCCCCATAGCCATATCTATACTGAGGGCTATGGGGTTTGCTAACGGAAGAGAAGATCTGCTTGCCCTCGGAGAACTGGGGTTAGACGGTAAGGTTAAGTCCTCCAGAGGTATATTTAGCGCAGTGATCTCGCTGTACAGAGATGGCTACAGGAACTTTCTGGTTCCACCAGAAGAGGCTCAACTGTTATCCTTTCTAGACGCTAATATCTGGAGTATCTCTCACCTATCTGATGTAGTGAGAGTTTTAAACGGTGAAGTCCCACCTGTTGAGAGGAGAAATCCCCTAGAGGAACTGACAGGTGGAGATGAGATCTCAGGGAGCCTCCTCTGGCAAGTTAAAGGGAATAAATATCAGAAGTGGGCGCTGACCGTTGCTGCAGCAGGACATCATAATGTCCTAATGATAGGACCACCTGGGACTGGAAAGAGCATGATGGCTAAAGCCATGTCAGATCTCCTACCTCCCCTAGGGTTTGAGGAGTACCTAGAGGTGGAGAGTATCTACAGCTTAACAGGGGAGAGATACGCATCCCTTAAGAGACCTGTAAGATCTCCACATCACACATCTTCATATGCCTCAATAATAGGAGGTGGGAAGAACGCTACCCCTGGGGAGATAAGTTTAGCCCACCGCGGGGTCCTGATCCTAGACGAATTTCCTGAGTTCAGGAGGGACGTGATAGAGGCTCTGAGATCTCCTCTAGAGGATGGAGAGGTTACCATCTCTAGGGCTGAGGTCAAGGTTACCTTCCCCGCTAAGTTTATCTTAGTAGCTACCATGAACCCGTGCCCCTGCGGGTATCTAGGAACACCTAGGTGTAGGTGCACCCCTAATGAGGTGAAGAGGTACTGGAGGAAGATCTCTGGGCCGATCTTGGATAGATTTGATATAGTGGTAGAGGTACCTAGGATCCCCTGGGAGGAGCTATTAAGCACCTCTAATGCTTCCCAGATAGAACATTATAGATCCCTTAAGGACAAGGTAAGGTTAGCTTGGAAAAGGCAGAAACTCCAGGGGAAACCCAACTCAGACCTATCACCTTCAGATATTGATAACCTGAGAGCTAGAGGGAGAATTCCCCAGAAGAGTATAGAGGTCTTAGAGGAGAGCTATCTCAAAGGTGCCTCCATAAGGAGATTGCACCGAACCCTGAGAGTAGCTAAGACCATAGCTGATTTATACAGCGACGATGTCGTAAGGGAAGAGTACATCCTAGAAGCGCTAGCACTCTACACGGATTACAGGGAGCTGATATGAATGCAACTAGAGACTTTAACTAAAGAGCTTCTAGACCTGCTAAAGAGGGAAGAGATAAAGTTAGCTACCTGCGAGTCCATGACAGGAGGGTATTTAGGAGCTACGATAACCTCTATACCAGGAGCTTCTGAGGTATTCCTAGGGGGATTTATAGCTTACTCATACCTCATGAAGGAACTTCTAGGGATACCTGAGGAGATCATCAGAGAACACGGAGCCGTTAGCTCTCAGGTAGCTCTAGAGATGGGTAGAGTTACCGCTGAATTCTTTCCAGAAGATCCATTACTAGTGATAAGCGTTACAGGTAATGCTGGTCCTACAGCTCTAGAGAACAAACCCGTAGGGCTCTTCTATATCTCCTTTACCCTTAAACAAGGAATCGGTATCTACGCTAAGTTTAAGGAAGTAAAGGCTATGAAAAAAACTAGGAGAGAGATAGTAGAGGATGCTACTCAGGTAGCGCTTAGGGGCGCTATTGAGTTTATTCAAGGAATAATATAATAAGAGGGTAGCACCTTAGAGGGAAAGAATTCTAACTGGGAATCTTTTTAAGGGAAGTCAATAACAGAGGAGGGGCGCTTATGTGCCTGGGAGTTCCTGGAAAAGTGGAGGAGATCTTTCACCGAGATGGGGTAAAGATGGCTATTGTGGACTTTGGAGGAGTTAAGAGAGAGGTATGCGTTGAGACCATAGATGATCTGAAAGAGGGTGATTACGTAATAGTACACGTGGGTTTCGCTATCAGTAAACTAAACGAGGAGGAGGCGGAGAGAACCGCTCAGCTACTTAACATAGTTCTGTAGTCCTGTGAGGTGAGGAAGGAAATTGAAGGTCTTGATAATAGGCCTAGGGGCTATTGGATCCCTTATGGCTTACGCTCTATCAAAGGATAAACTGATCTCTAGGATCGGCGTAGTGATAAAGGATCCAAGCGTAGCTCCGAAGCTCAGGAAAGAGGGAGTAAAATTCCACTTTGATCCTCCCCCCAAGGATCTCCCTGAACACTATCGGGGGACTAGGAAGACGATAGATCCCTCTGTCAGGTACTTCATCCCTGATGATGATTTCTTCTCTGTTCAGCAAGCCTTGACGGAAGTTAGGGACTGGGATATAATCGTCCTAGCTGTTAAAGCCTATGATGTGATCTTTCTAGCAAGGGATATCGCCAAGTTCTACAAGCCTAAGAAGAGCTACAGCCTTCTCCTAGTTCAGAACGGTTGGGGTACAGAGCTTGAGATACTGGAGATCTTTAAGCCTGAGGAGGTAATAGTTGCTAGCATTACGATCCCCGTAGAACATCTAGGACCCTATTATTTTAAGGTGTATGACTACTCTAAGAAAGGAATAGCAATATCACCTGTCTCCTGGGAGAACAAGTTCATTAGAGATCTATATCTCGCTCTGAGGAAGTCAGGAACTAATATCCAGCTAACCAGGGACTGGAGAGCTCAGAAACTCTCTAAACTGCTACTGAACATAATAGCTAACGCTACATCAGCGATAACTGGGCTCTTACCTAGCGAGCTGTTCACCCATAACGAGATAGTTGAGATAGAGAAGAGGCAGGTTAACGAGCTAATAACCGTCTTGAACAAGTTAAAGCTTCCGATAGTCTATCTTCCTGGTTACATGGTTCCCCTGATAGCTAGCGCTTTCAGGAGCCTCCCCGTTCCCATCTTAAAGACCATTCTTCTGAAAATGGGATCTAAAGGTCGTGGAGAGAAAGCTCCGTCTCTTCTAGAGGATCTCAGGAGAGGCAAGAGGGAATCAGAGATAGATTGGTTAAATGGTGCGGTAGTGAAGTTAGCTAGCGAACTAGGTTTGAAAGCTCCTGTCAATGAGAAACTAACACAGCTAGTTAAGGAAGTTTACAACACTAGAAAGCATCTCTCAGTTGAGGAGTTAGCAGCTGCGATAAGTAGCTGATCAGATACCATCAGTGAAGGTTACGTAGGAGGTGAACGCGATGTCCCCTAAGAAAAACAGAGTTTTCTTCTTGCGCTCTTTATCCTTAATCTTACTCATCGCTCTGTCCCTGATATGGTCTCAGGTAAGTATATCAGAGGGCGCAAACCCACCAAAGGTTAAGGTTATGATCTTTGAATTTCAGGATCTAACCAATACCGGAGCAGGCACTCCTATACCCCAGTACATAGTTAGGCTCCTAGGTTCAGATCCTAAATTTGAGGTTACCTTTGTCCCCCTATACAAGTTACCTAACCACTCACTTCAAGCGATGATGGAGTACGCTAAGAGCAACGGTTACCACTTCATAATAACAGGTAGAGTAACTGATTCAAATGTAACCTATCACAGCGCCAGCGTCCCTACACCATTCGGTGGAGTTAGCGTGAGAAGTGCAACTGCTACGGTGTCATTTCTTGCCTCACTGAAAACGGTTAATGGAGAGACGATCATAGAGAAGAACTTCACAGGTTCAGAGACGGTCAGTAACGTAGGTGGTTGGGCTTGGACCAGCTGGGGATATGTAGATATCTATAGCGACAGTTTCCTCAGCTCACCAATGGGCAAAGCACTAGATAAAGCTGCTAAGGAGATGGTGAAAGCAATATACAAGAAGTTACCTGACATCCAGAAGATAGCTTCTAGGTTCTCCAGTCCTACCTCTTCCAAGACTGAGCTACCTAACTCCTCAAGTCCCAAAAAATCAGATAAATACGAGATGGTGAAGGTATATGAGAACGACTTCACCGGGGTCTCATTAGGGACCACCTTCATAAAAGGCGTAAAGCAGATGGATAACAGAGATAGGGTTTCCACTGAGGAGTGCGGAAATAACCTTAACTGCCCTAGTCTATCCACCGGAAGAGGTTTAATCCTCAAACTTGAGCCACTTAAACCTCCCTTTGAGGTTAATTTTAAGATAGTAGCCAAAAAGAATTGGGGTAAATTAGCGGTAATTCATTTAGGAAAACATGAGTTAATTGAAGGACGATACACCTTAACTAAGGGGATAAGGGTAGAGTTTATAGATGTCTTTGAATCTGGTGCTAGCGTTGTAGCTTACCTAGTTACTAAACAAGGGGATAGGATAGAAGATCTAAAGATCGCCTATAAGAACTTTAACTACATAAGGGCTAAGGAGGCCATGGGTAAGGTATTGCTAACGAAGAACAAGCTGAAGATATACGTTAATGGAGCAATAATCTTAGACGTGGACCTACCTGAGGAGGTTCTAGAGAGCCTTCCAAGGGAGTTTGAGGTATCTATTTCTGGAGATGGATCTCTTCTCAAGTACATATCCGTTAGCAAGCTAAAGGTGAAGAGGGAGAGCAAGGAGGTAGGTACTTCAACTGATAAGGTAAAGGACATAATCCTATCCTTGGAGAAGTTGGGAGGAGATGTGACCAGATCTAACGGCTACGTGGAGGTTAAGTTCAAGGAGTCAAGTCTCTTCTTAGGAGCTGCGAACCCTCAGCCTTCTGAGAGGTTTGAGGATATCTTGGATGCGATAGATGACTTGGTTATAGCTCTGGGAGCTGAGAGCGTTAAGGTGAAGCTTAGGACCAAGTACACCGCTAAGGCTCAGGAGGTTATCAGCAAGGAGAAGGCACTGATAAAGGATTACCTCACTGAGCTAGCATCTGGCAATTATAAGGTGAAGGTCCTGAGAGGAACCTCTGCTCAAGAAAAAGGGACTGTTATATTTAAAATAAGGATTTAGGAGATCCTGAGAACGGGAGATAAGAGGGGAGGGGTTTCCCTACCCTTTATTTTATGGGGATATCATTTTAATAGGAGAGGAACCTAGAAAAGTAAGCTGAAAGTTAGCCTTTGTGCCTTTATAAAAAATCCAAGTGAGTTGGAAGGGGGATGTATCC
>JALUEN010000200.1 GCA_027052755.1 bacterium
CGTTTATAAGCTTCCAGAAGTTAGTTATGTGTTTTCTGAACCTATCTCTAGCATACTGGACGACTGTCCCAGTGAACATAATGAAGGGCCAGTCGCTACATTGGGCTTGTAGGAGCTCTCTTACAGCTTGATTAAGGGCGCTCTCGGTCAGTTTATCCGCTTTATCAGCGTACTCGGTTGCTATGTTTACCATCTCATTTGCTGCTATGTGGAGGTGCCTGTAGATATAGTCGTTGCTACCGTTAAGCCATACCTCGTAATATCCTTTCCATCCCCAGCTAGAGGGGTTAGGTGAGAGTTCCTCTAAGGAATCCCCCCACCTCTCTAAGTACTCGCTAGGTGTTATGGAACCAACTACCTTTGAGTTTGCCTCGTGTAATTTTCTGAAGACATCCTCTAGGAACCACGGCCCCTCAAACCACCAGTGGCCGAATAACTCCGCGTCATAGGGAGCTGTTATGACGAGAGGTTGGTCCCTGTTTATGGTATGGTACCAGTACTCTATCTGCTTCTCCCTGTTAAATATGAAGTTTCCTGCATGAGTGGATGCTTTAGCCCTAGCGTTCTTAGGAATATACGGCTGTTTATCTGATAGGGGAACGTTTACCCCGGTTATCCTGTAGTACTTTATCCCAGTGTCTTTTCTTAAACCACTTTCATGTATGAATTCTCTAATGTAATCCATAGGCAGGTCATATCCTATATCTCTGTAGAACTCCCTGTAATCAAAGTCCCCTGGGTATCCCTCTTTAGCTGACCATACCTGTTTAGAGCTCTCAAAGTCTCTTCCGAACACTACTAGTCCTTCAGGCGTCTCATAAGGCATGAAGGTACCGTACACTGGGTAAGGCTCTCCATAGAGTATTCCGTGATACTCTAAGATAGTGTACTTGATCCCATTTTCTAGGAGAAACTTATCTATATTACGAGAGTAAGCACATTCTGGAAGCCACATCCCCTTAGGAATCCAGCCGAAGTAGTCCTGAAAAGTTTTTACTGCTATCTCTATCTGGTTTTTGATAGCGATCTCTCCAGCTTTATCAATGGCGATAAGTGGGGAGAAGGCATGGGTAGCGTTAGCGCTCATCAACTCAATATAGCCGCTTTCCGCTAATATCTTATAGCCCTTAAGTATGTCTCCGTTAAGCTCCTCAAATAACTTGAGGTTATCACTAAATAGGTTATAGTACATCTGAGCAGCGGGGAAGAATTCTGGGCTTTCTTTCTTTGTCCTCTCTAACTCCATCTCAGCTAGCTTTAGGCTCTTCTTTAACTTGTTGTATATCCTCTCTTTGAGCAGGTCATTGGTCAGCATAGAGATGAGGGATCCAGAAAAGGATACAGTTATCCTAAAGTTAACGCCACTGGAGATCAGGTTCCTGAAAACGTGGAGCAAAGGTAGATAGGTCTCCCTGACTGCTTCGTGGAGCCAGTCCTCTTCTAGGGGCTCCTTGTACTCTGGGTGATATATAAACGGAAGGTGAGCGTGAAGGATGAAGGCTATGTACCCTAGTTTTTCTGGAACAGGAGGAGCTTTATGCTGTGTAACTGAGGAAAGGTTCATCTCGTCTCACCTCTCAGTGTAGTCTTGTCTTAAATCTATTTAAAACGGCTTCTCCTTCAGTTAATACCATAGGTAATAACTACTTAAATAATCTGCTAGGCTAGAGATTGCCCAATCTATCTTAAGCTCTAAGCTTCCTCCTAAGGGAATTTTCTTACCGGTAGCAGAGACAGGTAAGGATGAGTCCCTAGGTAGGTATATCACATTGGATCTAACTAGTTCTACTAGCTCACCGTTTTTATCTCCCAGCAGTATCCCCATGAACTTCCTAGCAGGCACTCCGATAGGTAAGTACCACTTCCCGATAAATGTTTTTCCTACGTTTACGTCGTAGTGTAAGTAAGGCTGGTCTTCAGTTACATCTAATATCCTGAGGATAATGGCAGAGATCCCTTGTTGATGGGATGGCGGTACTTCCCAGTAAGCGAAAGCCCAATAGGGATCTCTGGGAAGTAGATATAGATAAAGCTTGTTATAAGCTTTTGGTAGCTCTTCTTTAGGAGGAGTTTCCACCTCAGTCCCTTTAGAGAGGATTGATGAGGATTGATTCCCCTGGGAGACTTCTGGTTGAAGATATGGGGAAACCTCAATATGGCTGCTGGCGAACCTGTATCTGTAGAGGAACTCCCCTGATGAAGGCTCTACTTCAGAGAGATCCTTGGAGAGCTCCTCTATATCTAAGTAGTTATCATCTATGCTTAGCTCCCCTGATTTATACTTATTGTACCACCTGTAAAAAGTACTCCTGGAGATACCGTACACCTCACAGATCTTTTTTATAGGCCAACCGTCTCGCTCTTTTCTCCTGATCCATATTTTGGCTAGTGCGGGACTGGTTTTCCTCCCCATACCTGATGCCTCCCAGGTTTTTTTTACACCTTCTGAATATTCTTCTTTTAACTTTAAGTTAATCCTGTTTAGGTAATTAATTTGATATATATTAAATAAATTTTACCTAAAATCATGGAGGGTAAGGATA
>JALUEN010000201.1 GCA_027052755.1 bacterium
CTTATCCTACCTAGATCGCCCTCTTCGTCCATCCTGAACCTCATATATCCTATAACCTGCTCTCCGTTTAATCTCTGGAAACCTCTTTTGAGATCTACTTTAAAACCTCCCCATCTGTCCTGGTATCTCATATCCTTCTCTACATATATATCAAGCCCTCCTATTAGATCTACTAACTCTTTTATCGCCTCCTGTTTAACTACCACTATGTAATCTGTGTGTATGTTAAACTCTCTTTTTATGACCTTTTGAAGAAGCCTAGGACCATCTAAGAAAGTACAGGTGTTGATTTTGACGTAGCGATCATATTCAGGTAAGTAAACCCTTAAATCCCTTGGAATTGAGAGTAAACCGATGTACTTCCTATTCAGATCTATAGTTACTACCATTATAGTATCCGAGTGAGCTATCTTAGTAGTTGGAAGGTGTTCCTTGGTCCACGTTATGTCCATCCCAAGGAGTAGGAGAGTGATCTTAGATGTTCCAAGCAGTTTAGAGTAATCCACTTTTTTCTGCTTTCTCTCTTGCTTCCTCTCTTGAGAGGGCTTCTGATTGCTCTCCTTAACGCTTGATCTCTTAGGGAGGAAGAAAATGAAAGCTCCAACGATAGCTATCAGTAGAACTATAATCCCAAGTTTGATAGCTGATCTCCAGAAGCTATTGGAATCACTTAGTCTAATCCTGGGCTCTCTCATCCTCTCTCCTCCTAACTAGGAATATGAATATTCCTAAGCCTAGGGATAGAAGTGGCATTAACAGTACTAGAAACCTTATTATATTGATCTGCTCTTTAGTTAACCTAACTGGTTTAGGTGTCTCCTTAGGACCAGGTTTCCAACTGCTTTTCTCCTTAGTGAACAGCTCTACTACGCCTAAGGCGAAGTCTACGTTAGCTAGGAAGGAGGAGAACTGCGGACCGAGATATATATCGTTTAGAAACTCTCCATCAGCGACTATAACTGCCATGCCTCCTCCCTTTGGTGAGAACTTCTCAGGTAGAGATGAGGGGTGCCACTGACTGGTTAACTTAACCTTAACACCCACTATGTATGTCCTGGGTTTCTTCGTGAGATATAAGGTTTTCTCTTTAAGCTCTTTCATGAACTCCTCTTTTGACTTGTATATCCCGTCGGCAACTAGAAGTGGTGTTACATTTGCCCCCTTAGGACGATCTCTCTCTATGTCAAGTACCCTAGAGAGCGCTAGCCATATCATGGCATTTGATACGCCTTTAACCTCTGTCTCTGCCTCAGAAATAGCAGCTATGGTAGCGTACATACCTTGCCTTAAGGCTAGTGGTGATATTAGGTAACCATCTTCATATTTAACGCCTAGGTCTTTTAAGAGTTTCAGGATGTTAGGCATGGCTTCTGAGGGAAGATCTACGGCTAAAAACAACTTACCACCATTGGCTAAGTACTCTTCTAGAAGCTCTACCTCTTGAGGAGATAGGTCTCTCCTAGGATTTAAGATGAAGATCATGGAGGCATCTTTAGGGATTTTTCCCTCAGAGGAGAGGTCTAGAAGTTTAACTGTTATACCTCTATCTTCTAAGGCTTTCTTAAGAAGTGAACATGAGGAATTAGGATTTCTGCCTAGGTTCGTGGGAGATAGTTCTTGATGGCCTCTGAGAAAGTAAGCGGTGTACTTCTTACCAGAGGTTAGTTTTATTATAGCGTTTGTGAGCTCATATTCGTTCAGCTCGTTGACGTGAACTACTTTACCTGCTATATCCCTATCCCTATAAGTTAAGACTACCTCACCTATATATCTAACGTTGAACCTCTGGATTATCTCAGGGTGTTTTGCTACATCAACGAACTCATAAGAGAACTTTCCCTTTGAGTTCCTCCTGTATTCCTCTAATAGCTGTTTAGCTTTCTCCCAGTCCTTTCCTCTCTCAAAGAAAGCCCAGGCTTTTATCGGTTCCTTTAAGTTATGCAAGATCTCTATCGTCTTAGGAGAGAGGGAGAACTTCTTGTTCCTGGTGAGATCCCACTTAAGGGGGTTGGAATCAAAAAAGTAAATAGTGGCAACCAAAAGTCCTATGAGAGCTACTAGCTGTATAGCTGTTAAGAATATAAAGTTGTTCCTCCTCCTATTAGCTTCTCTTAAGAGATCTAACTCATTTGGTTTACCGTTATTCTCCAGCTTCTCATTGGTCTTAGCTTTCATACAAGACCCCCTCCTATCAATTGAGGCTCCTCTTAGGAGGATTCTAATTTAAGTTTTAAACCCCTCTTAACTTAAAGGGTAGAAACACTTCAAAAGAGGTAGGAAAATCATTATGGAGAAGTTAAAAATGAGAACTTGAAAAGCGAGTGAAGATCATGGATAGAGAGAGGAGACGTCTGCTGAACGATAGAGCTCTCGTTGAGGAGATAAGTAAACAGCTGAAGGCTAAGCCTCAGGGAGAACCTGCTCATTACCTAAGTGAGAAGCGATCTGGGGAGTCTACCAGGAAGCAGGCTGTACCTGAAAGATCTAAGGGATACCTC
>JALUEN010000202.1 GCA_027052755.1 bacterium
AAAGATCCCCTAGAGGTCTTCAACAAAGCTATAGATAACGTTAAACCGATCCTAGAGGTTAGGCCGAGACGAGTCGGTGGAGCTACTTATCAGATACCTATAGAGGTCCCTGAGGACAGGGCAGAGTCCCTGGCTATGAGGTGGATTATACAGGTCATCAGATCCCAGAGAGGTAAGCCTACCTACGAGAAGTTGGCTGCTGAGCTCTTAGATGCTTACAACGGCACTGGAAAGGCTATGAAGATTAGGGAGCAGATACACCGAATGGCTGAGGCTAACAAAGCCTTTGCTCACTTCAGGTGGTAGTTTAAATTAGTGGATATGGTAAGTCGGCTTTCGAGAGAGCCATAGCGGGGGAAATGGAGAGAGGGGCCTAAGGGGCCTACTTATGGGACTTACCACCTCGTCAACATTATTGAGACCGTTAAGAGGTTCACCTTAAATTTAGTTTTTCTTACTGTTAACCTCTCTATCTCCCCATGAGTTTTCCTGGGAGCATAAAGAGGGGGAGATACAAGCTGAGCAACAAGGCGAATACGAAGCTACCTAAAACCACTATCAGGACTGGCTCCATGATCCTCATTATCCTGTCTAACAGTACCTCTATCTCTGAGTTGTAGTACTCGTTAGCGTGTAGGAGCATCTCATAGAGGTTTCCTGACTTCTCACCGCTTAATATGAACTGTTGAACTATTGGCTCAAATAGCCCAGTCTCCACTAGAGCTTTACTTAAGGAGATACCTCTCTGAACCTTGTCCATAGCTTCCTCTATCCTCTCTCTGAAGTAAACGCTGTCAGTTGCTCTGCTTGACATATCCAGTGATGTAAGTATGGGAATACCTGAGTTAAGCATTAGAGCTAAGCTGGACAGGAATATAGTAGCGTAATAGAACCTGAGGGCTTTACCAATTAGAGGCACTTTCAAGAGGAGCTTTTCAAAGGTTTTCCTGAGATCTGTCCTCTGTAAGATGAATTTGAAGATTGCTAGCAGCGCTATACCGCCTATTAATAGGAATGGCCACTTCTCCCTAACTAGGTGAGAGGTCTTAAAGACTAACCTTGTTAAAAAGGGTAGCTCATCTAGCGGCATTATATCAAGGAAGATAGCCTCAAATTTAGGGACTACGAAGAAGAAGGCTATAAGGAGAACTATCAAGCTCACTATCAGCACTAGGACAGGGTATATGAGCATGTTCACTACTTTTATCTTTAGATCAGCCTGCTTTGAGTAGTACTTATGAAGCTGTAGGAAGACCTCATCTAGCGTTCCTGAGGTTTCACCTACCTTGACTAAGTTCACGAAGAGCTCACCGAAGCTATCCTTGAACTTCTCAAAGGCCTCGCTGAAGGATCTACCTCCCCTTATCTCCTCACGCATGGCTCTCAGTATCTCTGATAACCTCCTGTTGGTTGAGGCTGATAGAAGTATATCAAACATGTCAAGTATGGCTACGCCTCCCCTGAACATCATACCTAATTGCTTCGCTAGATCTGATAGCTCTCTAGCTGGTATCCTGTAAGCCGAGGACTTAAATATATCCAGTGAGAGGGATAGGAGCTTAGGTTTCACCTCGGCAACTAGGACTACACCTGGTTTGAGGGAGACCATCTCTAAAGCTTCATCTGAGTTCCTCGCCTCTACTTCCTCTGTTCGTAGGTTGTTGTTCCTGTCATAGTACTTAACGATGTACTTCAGATCAACTCCCCTCCTAGCTCCCCTTAACTGTAGCTCTCAAGAACGCCCTAAACAGAGGTGAGGGGTGAAGAGGTCTTGAGGTGAACTCAGCGTGAAACTGTACTCCTATGAAGAATGGGTGATCAGGCATCTCTATAGCTTGAGGTACACCCTCGGTTGATAGGGCAGGGAGTGTAACACCAGATCGCTGAAAGAGATCTATGTAATCAGGGTTGAACTCGTACCTGTGTCTGAACCTCTCCTTGATCTCTGGTAAACCGTAGATCCCCCTTAACCTGCTCCCCTCTCTGAGGTAGCAGATTTTCTCTCCTAGTCTCATCGTGCCACCTATATCTGTAGCTCTTGATCTCAGCCTTATCACCGGATGTGGGGTCTCAGGATCAAACTCCTGGCTATTAGCGTTGGCTAGTCTCAGTACGTTCCTAGCTACCTCTATGACAGCGAGCTGAAAACCTAAACAGAGCCCTAAAAAGGGAACTCCATTCTCTCTAGCTACCTTTATCGCTAAGATTTTTTTCTCTATTCCGGATATTCCAAACCCACCAGGTACGATTATTCCATCAGAGCTTAGCACAGCTTCTTCTACATCAGTATCTGATGCTTCTCTAGCATCTAGGAACCTCAACTCTAGGTCAATACCTTCAGAGGCTGAGGCATGCTTGAGGGCTTCAACCAAACTCAGGTACGCATCCCTCAGCTTGACGTACTTGCCAACGATTGTTACTTTGCTCTTCTTAGTCTTTGGTGAGAAGAGTCTGTTGAGGAATTCCT
>JALUEN010000203.1 GCA_027052755.1 bacterium
ATCTGTCATCCTAAGCCAGGAGCGAACGATAACGCTAGCGGTTCCGTTTTAACTTTAGAGTTGTTGCATTATGTACTTGAAACAAAGATCTACGAGAGGTTACCTTTTGGCTTTGCCTTCCTGTGGTTTCCCGAATATTACGGTAGTATGGCGCTCATGAGTTCCAAACTTGGAGAGGAACTAGCTGAAGAGGTTCTCCTCTACCTTAACCTGGATATGGTTGGAACTGATTTATCTGAAGGGAGTCTCTTTCTTGTTGAGCCACCTCTTGGAACTATCTCTGGTTTGTATAACTTACTTAGGGAGGTTTTCATGAGAGTTACCGGCTATAGAGAACTATTTGGTAACTCAACCCCTGTCAGATCTAAGCTGTCGCTTTACGCTAGGGGAAGCGACCATGATGTGTTTAGCTCGCTAGGGATTCCCTCCGCTAGCTTTATCTCCTGGCCTGATAAGTACTATCACAGTAGCTACGATGATCTAAGCAGTTTAAGCTTAGATACTCTTGAGCTGGTGTATAACGTAATTATCTCCTTTTTGAAAGAGCTCAGTAACTCCCATGAGAGAGGAGATCTCAGGAATCAACTCTCACTTAGAGAGGAGATTGAGGTTTTGAGGCTGAGAGTAATTGGAGGCTCAGAGGATATCCTCAACTCTGTTCTCAATAGGGAGATGGGGGAGGGGAACTTCAGGAAGAGGTTCAGGGGATATCTTGATATAAAACGTAGCTTCCTTATCCCAGAGGAGATCAGGGGAGAGTTATTATCCCTATATGATGGGATTGTTAAGGAAGTTCTTCAAGAGGTTCTTAACCTGATAGATTACCTACCTAGGGATATGAAAGCCCTTGAGAAAGCTCTGAACCTAATCCTTTACTACAGGTTAGCTTATGGCCCGGATATCTCATCCCATAACTTGACGGATATTAAGGATAGAACCCTAGCTATAGTGAATAAGTTAATGGAGGTAAAACTTATCCTCTGAGAATTCCTCAAGGAATTACTCCTTCTGCATCCTCCTAAAGACTATTAGGAACACAGGGGCACCGATAATAGCACAAGCTATCCCTACAGGTATCTCTCTAGGGAAGAAAGCGGTGTAAGCCAACCAATCAGCTAAGAGCATAAACGTACCTCCACCTACCGCGAGCAGTGGGATGAAGTACTTGTTAGGAAGTGGCGCTAACGTCCTGAATAGGTGAGGGATTATGAGTCCAACGAACCCTATTATCCCTGCGTAGTACACGCTAGCTGAGACAGAAATTATAGCTACTGCTATCAGGAACCAGTAAACGAACTTCACGTTAACTCCCATTGTTGCTGCTATGGATCTGCCTAGGGCTAAGAGGTCTATATCAGAGGCTTTTAGTAGAAGTAGCGCAATAGTTATCAGAAATATACCAGCTAATATCTTCGCGTCTATCAGGCTCTTTCCCGTAAGTGATCCTAGAAAATACATGAAGAGGTTATCCAGTTTGTTTGGAAATAACGCTAGAAGTCCGAGTGTAGCGCTCCACATAACGATGCTAACAACAACACCGTTTAGAATTAGAGTGTAAGGGTTCATCTCTGGATAGGAGAATATGATGACCAGAAGAAAGGCTAGAACGCCTCCTAGGACGGCTAATAGGGGAGTGTATTTCAGGGAAAGTAGCTGACCGATCGCTAGTAAAAGCGCACTACCTGATGAAGCACCTAAAAGATATGGCTCTGCTAGTGGGTTCTCTAGGGTTATCTGTAGCACATGACCTGACAGGGCTAATAGACTACCTACGAAGAAAGCGACTAATGCTCTAGGGAACCTGATTACCTTAAAGATTAACTCAGAGTTGTTAGGTATAAACCAAAACGTGCTCTTATAAATAAGATATAAGCTGATAGCCAAGATGAATATCACGGAAATTGAGACTATAGTTAGTCTCCTTAACTGTTCTCTTTGAGCAGTGCCTATTATAACCTTGGGAGAGATTATAGAGGTTTTCTCTAATAGCTCTTCCCTATCTATCATATCTAAGCTCCTTCCCTATAACTTCTAGGAGGTTTTTTAGTATAATTCTTTTCTCATCTTCGCTCAGTTTCCTCTTGATGTGTATAATTGGAAACTCCTCCTTTAACTTGGAAATAAGCCCTCTTCCCTTCTCTTTTACTGTGGCTGCCAATGGGAAGGAGCTCTCGTAGATCAGCCATTTAATAAAATCTCTAAAGTTGTTAGCCTTAAGCTCCATTGGTGCTATCTCATCTATTATCACTACTAGATCTGATGGAGAGCCCCTTAGCTCAGTCCATAAAGAGTCAATGAAGTTAGCGAAAACAGAGACATCTACTAAATAGCTCCCAAACCTCTCTATTTTTGGTCCTCTCAGCTCTGCGATATACCTAGGTTTCCTAGCGAAAGGAATCTCTTTTAAAGAGTCTTTTAAGTTAAGGGGTATCAGGTTAAAACCTATCCTGCTCCCTTTGAT
>JALUEN010000204.1 GCA_027052755.1 bacterium
GATAAGATATGCGGATTATTCAGCTCAGAGACAGCTTTATGAGAGTTATCAAAACAGCAACTCTCATCATCTTAACTCTAAGCTTAACTTTTCTTCTAACAAGTTGCTCCTCTAAAGATAGAACTCAAAACCCTAAATTTTCTCAGAGGGTCCAGAGTAGAGAAGTTACTAAAGGAAGAGAAAGCTCTCAGAGCCTTCCGGGCACTAGCACTTCATCAGTAAAAGTAGTATCTAACAAAGGTAAGGAGATAAAGCTCTCTAAAAAAGTTTTTCTCAAGAAAAGACCTCAGAAGGAAAGTGAAGAAGAGAACTTTAATGAAGAAGATGGTTTGAGAACTTTTGGTGGTAAGATCATTGAGAATCCACCTGCGTGGTGTACTCCTGAGACTTCTATACCTAGAACACCAGAAAAAGGAGTAAAATACAGCTTTTTAGGTATAAAAACTGTAAGCATAGGGAGCTACTCTTTTAATATGTGCTGTATAGAGAGACTCTCCAGTAATGGAGAAAAACTAAAGATATGTGGAGATGAGAAAGGCAATAACACCGCTACCTTTAAATACGATAAGAAAACCCGAGAGTGGAGACTAATAGAAGCACACTATGAAACCTTTGATAATAGAAAATGCTCCCTTTTCCTCCAAAATGGAAAAAAGAACCTGAGATGTGTGAGTAAAAACGCTGCTCAAGATTGGAGGCAGTTCGTACAAAAGTATTCAGAGAGGAAAAATTAAAACTCCAGTGGATTTATACCCACTAAGTTAGGAGTTATAGCACTTAGGTCTATCTCAGAACCATTAGAATCAATCACCATCAATCTCTCTCCAAATGTACACTTCAAAGCTTTCAAGAGGTTAAAAAGCGCCCTCTTGTATAGCTTTCGTCTTAATTTAACCACTACCTTATCTCCCCTCTTAGAGACTTGGAGATCATATACCTCTACAAGGGACCTGAGCTCAAGATAAGGAGATGGAGGGTTGAAAAGTAGAGTAAAAGGATCCTGAGAGCTGTCAAAGGTGAGAGGTATCAAGAGATCTGAGCCTCTGAGGACGTAAAAGATGAGAACAGGTTTCTCTATGCCCTCACCTATGGGGTTAACGAAAACCTCCTCATCCAGCCTTAGATCCAGAGGACCATAGTGGCTGGTGGAGATGACCTCTTCCTTATCTCCTAGCTTGTAAGTCAGCTTTATAGCCCTAACCGGGAATCCATTATACTTCGCTGTCAAGATAAGAGATTGAATAGCTAAATGCTCCGTCTCAGACCCATAGGAGAAACTTAACAATTTCGGCGAGTTTAGAACAACCTTTAAGAACCCCTCCTTAAATCTCAGCTCCTCAACCTTTAAATCTCCAGAGAACGGGTTATACACCGCTGGATGCTTAAGAGATAAGACCTCAGTTAGTAACTCAGCTAACCTCTCCTCCTCTGAGGTGCTCGTAGATTTATACCTCAGGGAAAGGGGTACTAATAGATCTAGCTTGGCGTCAGGGAGAAATACTAGAAAGTAACTCCCTGGCTCCTCTCCCCTCTCCACTTTTCCCTCACCTTTAGAGGTTCCAAGGTTCTTTCCTATCCTCTCAAGAAAATTAAATGAAATCCCCTTTCCACCGTGAAAGTACTGGTTCCATATCCACAATCCCAAGGTAACTACAAGTATTATCCATAAGGCTATAGGTACGAAGTTCTTTTCTCTACCCTTAGGTTCACGATCAAAGTCCTCTTCAAGGTCAAGTTCCTCTCTAGAGGACTTTGGCTTTCTCCTCCTGCGCTCACTCATCACTCTCTACCTCCAGTAACTCGTTTAAAGCGCTTAGCAGTTCCTCATAGGTTTCCCTAAGAGCCTGTCCTATAACCCTGGTCTCAGCGACAGTGCTAACGAAGTTGTGATCCCCTACCCACCTGGGCATGACGTGAACGTGCAGGTGACCCTCAAGTCCAGCGCCCGCAGCCCTACCTATGTTTATGCCAATGTTGAGCCCATCAGGATTCATAGCTCGCTTTATCACCTTCACCGCTAGCCTTACACCAGAGAAGAGATCACTCAGTTCTTCATCAGACAGATCTTCTAAGTTTCCCACATGCCTAGAGGGGGCAACCATTAGATGACCGTTAATGTAAGGAAAAGCGTTCATCAAGATTATGTAGCTCCTACCGCGGAACAGGACTAGGTTCTGCCGATCGTTCTCTGGAGTATTCCAGTAATTACATATAAAACAGCCCTTGACCTTATCAACGTTTCGTATATACTTTATCCTCCAAGGTGCCCACAAGATTCTCACAATTGTTTCCCCCTTCAAGCTTTAGTAAACCGAAAATTAATCTAAAAGTTAATCCAGGGATGCTGCACAGCTATATAGCTCCCCTCAGCTCAGCCTTAAGCTCTTCCTGAGCTCTCTCAGCGATCTCCTTCAACATCTTAGATATGTGTTTCTCTTTTAATGGCTTATCCTTTGGTCTAATGAAGAACCTGAAAGTATAACTGGTGTACCCATCAGGTACCCCTAATCCTCTGTATATATCAAAGGCAAAAGCATCCTCTAAGAGCTCTCCCAAAACATCAGCTGCTATCTCTATAACTCTCCCAGCTTTCTGATTATCTGGTATGAGTAGGGATAGGTCCCTGTATATCTTCTGATATTTAGACAGCTTCTGGTAAATAGGAGCCCAAAGGCCCTCGCTTAACAGCTTCCTTATATCAACCTCAGCGAGAGCAACTCTCACACCTTCTATCTCCATCTCCTCTAAGTGTTTAGGGTGAACCTCAGCTATAAAACCTATCCTATCCTCACCTGAGAAGATGTAAGCATTAACATAAGGGTGAGCCCAGCTGTAAATAGCGTTACCACCATACCTAGACTCAAAGTCAAGAGCCAGGCCAAAAGCTTTAAAGATATCCTCTAGTGTATTCCTGAGGTGAAACACCTCTGCCTCGCTCTCTGGAGAGTCAGGCTTAACACCAACTAGAGCCAACTTGTAAAACTCATCAGCAGGAGGCTGAAATACTTTACCTACCTCAAACAACCTGAAGTCTCTCTCTCCATATGATACGTTTCTCCTAACTACCTCAAGTAACTCAGGATATATATATAACCTGAGGATACTGCGCTCTGAGGAGAGAGGGTTAATCACCTTAAGGTGCTCATCTGGGTTAAGGTCCCATTTTCTCAGGAGCTCCTCTCCGGTAAGAGACCAGGTTATAACCTCGTAGTACCCACGTTTAACTAACAGGTCCCTGAGCATCTCTAACTTCCTCTCGTTCTCGCTCTGGTATCCGGTAGGCACAATAGGTGGGAGGGCACTTCCCCAGTAATCATATCCCTTCAATCTAGCGATCTCCTCTACTATATCCGCAGGTATAGAGATATCTCGTCTATGAGGAGGCGGAACTATCTCTAGAAAGCCATCTCCTCTCTCCTCTACTTGAAATCCAAGAGGTCCTAGGAGCTCGCTTACCTCAGAGGTGGTCATAGCTTTACCTAATATCCTCTCAACTTCACCTACGTTAAAGTGCACCACAACCTTCTCCGGTTTCTCCTTATACTCATCTACTAGTTTAACTAATCTTCCTCCAGTCAGCTCTTTAATTAGCCACGAAGCCCTTGAAGCTCCCAGGTGGACACTCTGAATAGGTAGGTCCTTCTCAAACCTTATAGATGACTCAGTTCTGACTCCTAACCTAAGCGAGGTTCTCCTAATCCTAGCCGGCCTGAAATTAGCTGACTCAAGTAAAACCGCAGAGCTGTTCTCAGTAATCGCCGTTTCCTCACCACCTATGATACCAGCTAGAGCCACCGGTCTCTCCCTATCAGCTATGACCAGGTCATCAGGCGTTAAGTGGTATTCGTTACCATCCAGTGCTAGAAGCTTTTCCCCAGGTTTAGCGGACCTGACAACGATAACTCCATCCGGGATCCTATCGTAATCAAAAGCGTGAAGCGGCTGTCCCATCTCTACCAGAACCCAGTTAGTGATATCAACTACAGCGTTAATTGGTCTAATCCCTGCGAACCTAAGAAGCTGCTGCATCCACAGGGGCGAGTACTTAACCTTTACGTCAAGAAGCAGTCTGCCCTGATACCTCCTACAGTCATCATCTTCTATTCTAACCTGAAGGGGATAGGATATAGTCTCCTCTGGTTCCTCTAAGATCTCTGGAAACTTAACCTGGCTTTTGAAAGCGAAAGCAGCTTCATAAGCTATACCGATGATACTGAACATATCAGGTCTGTTAGCGAAGGACTCTAAGAGAAGCACCTCATCCCATAAGGGAATGACTTCATCCAGGGGCTTACCGATGTATCCCTTCCACTCCTCGTAGTTATCCCAGCCTGCTCTGGATAGGATCAATATCTCACTAGCGTCATACCAAGCTATCTCATCTATTCCCAGCTCGCTGATGGAACAGAACATTCCCTGGCTTAAGACACCTCTTAGCTTTCTAGGCTCTATCTTTATCCCTGAATTGAGAACTGCACCCTCAAGGGCGACAGGAACTATATCTCCTTTTCTAACGTTATTAGCAGCGGTAACAACTGTGATGCTCTCATCCCCTAAGCTAACATCAGCTATCCATAACTTCTGAGCGTTAGGGTGCTTCTCTATCTCCTTGACTAAGCCTATCCTAACCTTATCCTCCTTAAGCCCAACTATCTCCACTTCCTCAACAGGAACTCCTTGAAGCCTTAACCTCTCTGCGATCTCTGACGAGTTTAACGGAAGATCCAGAAGCCTCCTCAACCACCTAAGTGGAACTCTCATAGCTCATCCCCCTACTCAAAGGTTATTTTAACTACATCCTTATATTTTGGATTCACCTCTAACTTATCCTTTAGGTCCGAGGTAGCCCAGACAACAAGCTTATCCCCTTCTCTCCATATCAGGATAGCAGAGATCCCATGATCTTTGACAAATCTCTTAGCCTTCTCGCGCCCCAAGAGGAGCAGTATAGTAGCGTATCCGTCAGCCCAAGCTCCTAAGTAATCACCTGATTTACTATCAGGAAAGACTATAGCTGTAGCACTAAGCAGATCTGTCTTTATCGGATATCCCGTCTTAGGATTGATGATATGGTGCCCTCTGTAGTAAAAACCGCTGGTAGCTATTCCACACGAGGTCAGCTTAAGCCTGAGCAAGGGTTCAGAGGGTTTCTCAGGGTTAGCTACTCCTACGGATATAGGTTACTGAGAGTTAGTTCTCAGATCTCCCCCCGCGTCAATCACAACAGCTGATGCGCCGATCTCATCAGCTGCGGCTAGGAGATAGTCAGCAAAGATTCCCTTAAGTCCTCCCAGCTCAAACTCCCGCTCCGCTTCCTTCAATACCTTGTTACCCTTTAAGAGTTTTACTTTCTCATAACCTACTAGTGATCTTAGCTTAGAGATATCCTCCTCTGATGGCTTTTTCTCCGACTTCCAAGCTCTAGCTAAGGGTTCCACGGTAACATCAAATAATCCCTCAGACTCACGCCACAGCTCTTTGGCTATGCTGAGGGCCTTATAGAGCTCCATTGAGACCTCTATCTCCTTACCCACAGGTGCACGAGATAACTTAGTTACCTCTGAGTTAGGATCGTAGTTGTTGAATACATCTGATAAACTTAGGAGTGCACGGTTAAACTCAGCTGCGATCCTATCCAGTTCCTTCTCTGAGGGCTTCTGAGAGAACTTCAGAGTAACTGAGACAGGGAAATTCTCAACGCTGAGGAGAGTAATCTTCACAAGACCACCTTTAAGAGGTGATATCATGTACATTCTCTCTTTCACGTTCTCCTTTAGGTTTTCCGTAGAGCCCTTAGCAGAAGACTCACTCTCCTCTTCAATAGCTTTCTCCTTTAGGGCTACCTTAGAAATCTCCTCTTGTTTCTCAACAGAGACCACTTTCCTGGTGCTCCTAGTCTCCATAGCATAAGCCACTTTCTCTATGCTCTTGTCCAATCCTGAGAACCCCATGAAAGCCAGAGACATAATACCAGCGGTAATAAAAGCAATAGGTACGCCTTTAAACACTCTAGGAACTGGTTGCATCTCAAGGGCTTCCCTTATAGCAGAGAAGGCTACGATAACTAGAGTGAAACCCAGGGCTGTGAAAAACGCAAAGGTAACGCCTTCCCAGAAGGTGTACTCGTTTTGAACCACTATTATAGCGCTACCTAATATAGCACAGTTAGTTGTTATCAGCGGTAGATATATTCCTAGGGCTTGATAGAGCGCTGGCGCGCTCTTCTTGAGGAATATCTCAACGAACTGAACAAGTGAAGCTATAACTAAGATGAAAACTATTGTTCTGAGGTACTCCAGCCCCATAGGTCTTAGGGCGTACTGCTCCAGCGCCCAGGTAACTACTACCGCCAAGGTCAAGACGAAGGTAACAGCTAATCCCATACCCACAGCTGTGGATTGCCTCTTAGAGACTCCCATAAAGGGACATATCCCTAGGAACTTTGTGAGGATTATGTTACTGATGAGGGATGCGTTTATGGCTAACGCGATGAGTTTTATCATCTCTGATCACTCCCTCCCCTTATCCTTTCTTCTCACTTCTCTTGAGATCAATGTAGTTCATTATAGCCAGCAGTAAACCGAGAGCGATAAAGGCTCCCGGAGGCAGAATCATTGTCAGAATAGGCTCAAATCCCTTTCCAAAGATGTGATATCCGAAAACACTTCCCGCACCTAGTATTTCCCTAACAGCTCCGAGAACGGTTAAGGACAACGTGAAACCTAGTCCTATTCCCAACGCATCAGCTATTGAGGGCAGGAGTGGGTTCTTAGACGCGAAAGATTCAGCTCTTGCCAGGATTATACAGTTAACCACTATAAGCGGGATGAATATACCCAGAGCTTCATGGAGTTTAGGGGTGTACGCCCCCATAACTAGGTCAACGATAGTAACAAAGGTAGCTATAACGGTGATGAACAGAGGTATCCTTAACTTCTTAGGAACTATAGGTCTTATGAGAGACACTATTATATTAGATCCTAACAGCACAACAGTTGTAGCAATACCCATTCCCAATCCGTTTATGGCGGAAGTGGTAACAGCTAAGGTTGGACACATTCCCAGAACAAGCCTAAAGACAGGGTTCTGATCCCATAGACCTTTAGCGAACTCTTTCCAGAGGTTGCCCTTACTCAAAGTAGTTCCCTCCCTTCAAATTAATGGAATTATCTCAAGATGGTATCCTTGTTAGCGTCAAAGAAGAGGAGAGCTTTCTTAACTGCTTCACAGAAAGCCCTAGAGCTTATAGTAGCAGAGGTTAATTGCTGGATATCTCCCCCATCCTTTTTAACTTTGAACTTAGTGTCCTTCAGGGACCTACCCTTGAACTGGTTCCTGAACTCAGGGGTCTTTATCCTATCCCCTAAGCCTGGTGTCTCATAGTGCTCCAGGACCTCTATACCCTGGATCTTACCCTCTGGATCAACTCCAACCAGGAGCTTGATCTCTCCTCCATACCCCTTCTTACTCTCAGTTATGATAGCAACACATCTAACTAATCCACCAGAATCCCTGCCCTTGAAGAACTCCCAGGTGGTTCCGTTCCACTTTAAGGTATCGGGCTCTGATGTGAAGGTTAAGCCTTTAAGGGGACAAGCTCCAGTAAGTGAGCTCATTAGTTTCTCATGTTGATATTTATCCCTAAGGGGCTTAGTGAGAGCGTTAACGTAGCTTAGAAGAGCAACCGCTATAACTACGGTAATAACAACAATGATGATACTAACTACAGGGTTCTCTGCTTTTCTTTTATTTAAATCCTGAGCCATTTTATACACCTCCTATCAGGTTAGCTCTGAACTGGAAGCCCAGCTTTCCTGTTAATAGCCTCAGCCCATTTAGGATCTCCAAACTTCCTAGGTATAGTGTACTTATTTATCAGGGGAACGAAGATGTTCATTATGAGTATAGAGAAGGAGACTCCCTCAGGATAGCTTCCCCAGAGCCTGATCACCGCTGTTAGTAGTCCACAACCTATACCGAAAATTATCTGCCCTAGCGGGGTTATAGGACTAGTTACCATATCAGTTGCCATGAAGAAAGCACCTAACGCTAGACCTCCCGTCAGGAGGTGAAAGACAGGATCAGCGTAAGCTTTAGGGTTTATCAACCAAGCTATGCCCGTTATAATGAAAACAGTAAGTATGTAAGGGATAGGAATTCTCCAATTAATGTGTCCCTTCCAAAAGAGGTAAGCAGCACCTATTAATATAGCTAAGACTGAGGTCTCTCCTATAGATCCACCTTTAGCACCGATGAAGAGCTGCCAGTAGGTCCAGGTCTTAGTAGCAGCAACACCTTCCACCTGTAAAGCTCCTAAGGGAGTTGCCTGAGTGATGGCCTCTGTGCTGAAGAGATTATTAACTGGTGCTATCCAGTGGCTTAAGTAGCTAGGGAAAGCTACCAGGAGGAAGACCCTAGCTAAGAGAGCGGGGTTAAAGGGATTGCTTCCCAAACCACCGTAAACGTGTTTTCCTAACCCCATAGCAACCAGAGCACCTATGAGAATCAACCACCAAGGTGAGGTAGCTGGCAGGTTGTAAGCTAATAGGAGACCGGTTACTAAAGCGCTTCCGTCCCTTAGGAGGTTCATCTTCGCTATCTGGAGGATCGGTTTTCCGGTTCTCATCCAGATAAAGAGCCACTCAAATATCAGGGTGAAGATAACACTGAGAACGATGACGTAAAGTCCCCTAAGTCCAAAGAAATACCAGGCCGCTAAACCTGGAGGAATCAAGGCTATCACTACATCGTACATAATGGAACTTATCGTTACGTTAGAACGGATATGAGGCCAGTGG
>JALUEN010000205.1 GCA_027052755.1 bacterium
GTATAGGCCTTGGTGGAATAGATCTGTACATAAGGGTAGGGGATCAAGTTTTTACCATAGAGGATGCCCTTGAGCTGGCTAAGAGGGTTAAGACTTCCTTAGTGGTAGATGGTAGCGATCTGAAGGATACTTTAGAGCGCAAGGTGATCAGGGAGCTAACTGAGGACGGAGTTATCCATCCCCCTCAAAAGGTACTAATGGTTAGCTCTGTAGACAGGTGGGGTATGGCAGAGACTTTTTGGGAGTTAGGCTACAGGTGTTTGTTTGGGGACTTGATCTTCAGCCTGGGAATTAATTACCCATTATCCTCTATAGATGATGTGAAACGCCTGGGAAAGTTCATACTAAAGTACGTTACCAAGATGCCCTTTGAGTTCTTGTATCCAGTCGGAGAAAAACAACATAAATATCCTAAGAGTCTGAAATATTCAGCATACTACGAGGCAGCGGATATTATAGCTGGAGATTTTCACTACGTGATAAAGTACATGCCCTTGAAACTAGAGGGTAAAACTGTTATTACTAACACGTTAACTCAGGAGGATATGGAGGATTTGAAGAGGAGGGGAGTAACTACGCTTGTAACCACAACGCCTAAACTAGGTGGTAGATCTTTCGGTACAAATGTTATGGAAGGTTTGATTAAATCCTATTACTACAAGTTGTATAGGGAACCACTTAGGGATAAAGGGGAACTGCTGAAGATAATAGATGACTTCGGGTTATCCTACACTAAGGTTTTCTGAGACACTTGCTTTTAGGGAGAGATACTAGGGGGGGATAGAGCTTGAACCCGAGGATATTAAAGGTGAACTTACGAGATGAGCACTCGCCTTCCTGTGAGTGCTACCTATGCCAGAGAAAACGCTCTGGTGAACTTGAGATGGAACTTCCTGATGTCTCCTTTGCGGTGAAAGGGGAAATCCCATTGGAACTTGAGGTAATATTACCTCCTATACTACCAAGCTATCTCATGGAGATAGAGATAGATGATATCTTCAGTTAACGCTATCAGGAGGGGATAACATGAACTACAGGATTTACGGAGAGGATATGCAGGTTTTAGAGGTGGAGATATCCTCTGGTGAGAAGTTATACTCCCAATCTGGTGCTATGGTCTGGATGGATCCTAGTGTTGAGATGAAGGCTACTACTGGAGGTAAGGGGTTACTTGATGGGCTATGGAAAGCAGCTAAGCGAATGATGGCAGGAGAGAGTTTAGCGCTAGTTGAGTACAAGACTACAGCTGATAGAGCTAAGGTTGCCTTTGCTATGCCTTGGATTGGAAAGATAAATTCCTTTGAGGTTACACCTAATAATTCCTTAATTCTTCAGAGAGGAGCATACCTAGCTCACCTGGGAGATATCGACATAAGCATAACTTTCACTAAGAGGCTTACTGCTGGCCTGTTTGGCGGTGAAGGGTTTATCCTCCAGAAGTTATCTGGACAGGGGCTTGTCTTCTTCTTTGCTGGTGGATACGTAAAGGAGATGGAGCTAAATCCTAGTGAGGAGATCTTAATAGATACCGGTTGTATAGTTGGATTTCAGGAAAGCGTTAGCTATGAGATAACCACTGTGAAAGGGATAGGTACTTGGCTCTTTGGAGGAGAGGGACTGTTCTTAGCGAAATTGGTTGGACCTGGGAAGGTGTGGCTCCAGAGCGCGCCTATCCCCACGTTTGCTGGGTATATAGCACCTTACCTGAGAAATCTAATAGGCAAGTAATGTGGAATATACAATAAGATAACTGGAGGAGGTTGTAGATATTGAACAGGGAGCACTCTAATGATAGTGAGAGAGATAATAACTCGCAAAGTAGAGGCCCTGTAAGGTACAAGCTCCTCAGACGTGTTGATAAGCTGGGAGAGTCTGAGGAGTTAGACCTAATCCTAAGGCATTGGTTTGAGGAACTTCCTATCATAATTGACTTTTTTAGGTGGTTTATTTTATCTCTTACCGTGGGGATTATCATAGGAGCAGGGGTTAGGCTTTTCTTATGGATCCTAGAGCTATCTATCCATTGGACTAAATCAATATCCCCCAAGTACTACTATATGATGCCACTGGGGTTCGCTATAAGTGCTTTTCTAGTTTACACCTTCGCTAAGGAAGCGGAGGGACATGGTACTGAGAAAGTTATAGAAGCTGTTCACAAGAAGAGCGGAAAGATACCTGCGAAAGTTGTTCCCGTGAAAGCTTTAGCTACAATCGTTACTATAGCTACTGGTGGATCTGCTGGAAAGGAAGGACCCTCTGCTCAGATTGGGGCAGCTATAGCCTCTATATTTGCGGATCTATTCAAGTTCAATGATCATGATAGGAAGAAACTGGTTATATGTGGTATTAGCGCGGCATTCGCTGCGGTTTTTGGTACGCCTGTGGCTGGAGCTATATTCGGTGTTGAGGTGCTCTTTCTGGGAAATCTACTATATGA
>JALUEN010000206.1 GCA_027052755.1 bacterium
ATATAGAAGATGTGATCTCCCGTCTCTAGCCTTTTTATGACTTGAAGCTCTAAGTTAGCGATAGCTTCCCTCAGCGAAGGCGGGGTTACCTTTTCGGAGGGTATCAAGGTATATCCCTCAGATCGGAGGAAATTAAGCTTATCGTCATATCTCCCACTGAGGCTACCTATCCTCAACAACAGCTCCTCCATACCCACTCTAGGAACCGCGACGACTAATTGTTTATATTTATCTATCAGCTCTCTAGTATACCTAGACTTTCCGATAGCTACACCAACTAATTGAGGTTGAAAGGACAAGGGTATAACCCAGTCAGCGGTCATCAGGTTAGGCTTCTCGGTAGTTCCTGAGATGATTATATAGCTTCTAAGAGGGTAAAGGAGAGATAACATAACTTGTCCCCCCTGACATTAAAGGGTTTCTCAGTTATCCTCAAAGCTCTAAGCTCTGAGGTTTATATAGTATCAGCTCAGTAACATCGTAAGCTATTAAGTTCTTAAATTCCTTAAAGTTACTTAAGAATCTATCATCAAGTCCTCCTCTCAAGATGAACATGATATCCTTATAATAACTCAAGAGATCTAGGACATCAGAGGTTCCTAGAGTTCTCAGGTTTAGCTCTACTATATCAGGTTTGTATCTAAGTACCTCTAAAGCCTCATCAGGCAAGTTTATGGAAAAGATAGGTATTAGGTCAAGCTCTCTACAGATTTGGATAAGCTGCTCTCTCTCTTCCCTCAAGTTAGGGAGAGAGAGCCCAACTGCAAGCGGATATCGGCTCTTTATAAGGTTTAATACCTCTTTAAAGCTCAGGTCCAAGTTAGAGGCATGAAGTATTATAGGGAGATCTCTGTTCAGAATCTCTCCAAGGAAGCTCAGGTATCTCCTATCCTGCTCACTCTGCTCACCAAGTTTTCCTGAGGCTTTTGATAACTCAATGAGATCAGTTAAGCTCACCTGAGCTATAAATCCCTTAGAGATAAGTTTGAGAAGGATATCTCCAGCTCGTGAGAGGATGGGAGGAGATATCTTCACCTTTAATCTAAGATCTTTAAACCTTTTAACTATCTCAAGCCATCTCTCCTGAAGGAGCTCCATCTTAACGGCTTTTTTCTCCAGTATCTCATCTATATCGCTTACTCCACCAGCGAAATTGCTCTCCATAGTCATCCCTCCTACTCATCCTACTCAACGGTTACGCTCTTCGCTAAGTTTCTAGGTTGGTCAACATCTAGTCCTTTGAAGTCAGCGATCCTGTAGGCGAACAGCTGAAGGGGCAAGGTCGCTACAAGTGGCTGAAGATAGGTGTTCACGTATGGTACTTTGAGGACGTGATCAATCTCTGGAGATCCGCTAAGGTTAAACTCCATATCCACTTTAGTATCAATAAGGGCCACTACCTTACCCTGCCTAGCCTTTATCTCCTTTAAGTTAGATATCATCTTCTCCGTAGTAGAGTTATAGGGGATCAGGAGCATAGATGGCATATCCTGGTCAATCATAGCGATAGGTCCATGTTTCATCTCTCCTGCCGGATAGGCCTCCGCGTGTATATAGGAGATCTCCTTTAGTTTTAAAGCTCCCTCCATCGCTATAGGGTACATTAAGTGCCTACCTAAGTAGAGGAAGTTATCGTGAACCGTGTACTTATCTGCCACATTAAAGTACTCCTGATGCCTCGCTAGGATATCCTCAAGGACCTTAGGAAGGCTCAAGAGCTCTCCCCTGAATGCCCTATAGTAATCCTTAGTTATAGTTCCCTTAGCTAAGGCCAGCTTTAGGTTCAACATTAGAAGAACGTATAGCTGAGCGGTAAAGGTCTTCGTCGCAGCAACTCCTATCTCTAAACCTGCTCTTATAAGAAGGGAAGGTAATTCCCTCTCCAAGGAGCTTCCCATAACATTAGTTACACCTATAGCTTTAGCCTCAGGGTGGTCTTTTTTTAGGCTCCTCATAGCAGTTAGCGTGTCAGCGGTCTCACCGGATTGACTGATAAATACGAAGAGTTTTTCGCTGAGGTCAGCTTTCCGTTTGTTCAGGTATCTGAACTCAGAGGCTGTGATAGCTGAGGATGGAATTCCAGCTATCTCCCATCCCCAGTATGTAGCTGTTAAACCAGCGTGATAGCTGGTACCACAGGCCACGTATATGACCTCCCGCACACCTTCAACCGGTATATCTATCTCCAAATTGAGGTCATCTGGTCCTAAACGTCCCTCCATTGTCTCCCTGAGGATCCTAGGCTGTTCAAAGATCTCCTTGAGCATAAAGTGCTTATATCCACCCTTCTCAGCTGTTGAGATATCCCAAGGGATCTCCTTAACCTTAGGGGTTACAGGGTTTCCGTTCCAGTCATATAGCTTCAGCTGAGAGGCAGAAGCGATTCCCCAATAACCATCATTTAAAAATATCGCCTTTTTAGTATAGGGTAGGAAAGCAGGGCTATCAGAGGCGATGAAGACCTCACCTTCAGAGAGGCCCAGGATAAGCGGGTTCTCTTTCCTAACGAAGAATATGGCATCAGGTTTATCCTTAAATATGACAGCTATAGCGAAAGCTCCCCTTAACTTCAGGATAGCTCTCCTGAAAGCCTCCAGTGGATCAGAGGTTGAGGCCAGCTCCTCCTCTATCAGGTGAGCTATCACCTCAGTATCAGTATCGGATTTAAAAATGTGTCCCTTTTTCTCTAGCTCAGATCTCAGTCTCTGATGGTTTTCAATAATCCCGTTGTGAACTACAGCAATTCTCCTCTTACAGTCCGTGTGAGGATGAGCGTTCTTATCATCTGGTACACCGTGTGTAGCCCACCTAGTATGTCCTATAGCGATCTTAACCTCACGCCCTAAGTAGGGGATCTCTGCCATCAGGTCTATTATCTTACCCTTCTTCTTATACCCCTCTATCTCCCCATTGCTTAGGAAAGCTATCCCTGCTGAGTCATATCCCCTGTACTCCAATCTTCTCAGAGCTTCTAGAAGATCTATAACTCGCCTTCCCTTTCCCACGTAGCCTACGATCCCGCACATTCCCTTCACCTCATAGGAGGAATTACCTTAAGTTTCCTCAACCACTTGAGGATAGCATCTCTTATTCGGTTAGCAGTGAAAATGTATTCGTCTAGGGTTCCTCCATAAGGGTCCTCTATATCGCTTTCATCAAGTTTGTAGAGCTTATCAGTGAGGTTAAGCTTCCCACCAAACCTGTAGGACAAATCCCTCAGATGCCGATCAGTCATCACTAAGACCAGATCAGCCCAGTTCAAGAGCTCCTCGTCCACCGGTTTACTGTAGTGATCGTGAGGTTCAACCCCTATTGCTCTCAGGGCGTCCTCAGCCAGTGGTGTCATAGGTTCTCCATACATAGCTGAAGTGCCCGCGGACCTCACCTCAAGGTCTAAATTAAACTCCTCAGCGATATGCCTCGCTATAGCCTCAGCCATAGGGCTTCTGCAGAGATTACCTGTACATACGAAGAGTATCCTTAGCTTCCCAGTTTTAGTCTCCCCTCTTGACATCCTAAATGCTCCCTCTAAAGGAGTTTTATTAGAGGTCCTTGGATGAAGCTATTACAGCCTCAAGTCCGTACTTGAGAGAGACTACGTCAATAGGAGTCGGCTTTCTGAACGTGGTAAGCTCTATGATACCTAGCTGCCTTATCTCCTCCTTAAGTTTCTGCAAATCCATATCATCTGGCACCTGGATCAGGAACCTAAGGGTTTTAGGTCTAACCTCGCTGGGGATGATACCCTCTATACCTGTGGTAACAGCTGCTATGTTTATCCCCTTCTCAGCTAGCATCGTAGCTATCTTACCTAAGACGCCAGGCTTATCCTCCATCACCTTAGCCTCAAAGTACACTAACTGCATAACTCATCCCTCCTTCTCCGCTTCTCCACAGAATTGCTTAAAGGACCTCTTAGATCTCATTAAGACTTCCCCAACCTATGAAGTTCTCCTCTCAGCTAGCTGTTAAGTATTCTTTAAGTGTTCTAAGATCTCACGAACTACCTCCTCAGGTGTTAAACCATCTGTAACTATTCTCTTAACGCCTTCACTTAGCTTCAGTGGAGCTACCTCTCTTGAGGAATCCCTTTTATCCCTCTCAAGGATCTCATTCAAGACATCCTCAAATCTCACCTGGATACCAGAGCTGATCAGCTGTTTATAGCGTCTCCTAGCTCTCTCCTCAGGGGAAGCATCTAAGAAGAACCTGTAAGGGCTATCCTTGAAGACAACGCTGGTTGAGTCCCGTCCAACAGCTACCAGCGGGTACTTAGATGCCAGTTCCCTCTGATAGTCGTTTAGTTTTTCCCTCAGTTCTCCCCAGGTGGCGATAATTGAAGCTATCCTTGAGACCTCAGGAGTCAAGAGCTTTTTAGGTAAATCGTAGTCATAGGAGATCTCAGCTCCCTCAGGAGGGATCAATAGAGGCTCAAAATCCTTAATATCCAGTTCCTTAAGGAGTTTCTCTAGCCTCTCCTGAATTAGTGGATCGCTTAGATCTCCCTCAGCTAAAAGTTTCTCAGTTAGCTCTTTCCCTAAGATCTCCATAGCTTTCAAGCCAGCTAACCTGTACATCAAGCCAGTGTCAAGGAAGTACCTTCCAAGTCTCTCTGCGAGTAGCTTCCCAACCGTGGTCTTCCCAGATGCAGCAGGTCCATCAATAGCTATTGGGTCCTTGGAGATGTTAACTCTCGCTAGTTCCCTTGAAGAGCTCAAGAACTTTCCCTCCCTCAGCTGAGTCAAGTTCACCATTATATCTCCTCATAGATTCCCTCTGGAGCTCATAGACCCTCTTCAAGACTTCAAGGGTCGCACCACTAACTACCGCTATCCCCTTTTTATGACCTCTCTCAGCTTCATCAAAGGTTCTCATATCGCCACATATCCCCCTTCTCAAGAGGAAGATAATTCCCCTAAGATCTATCAGTTTCCCTATCTCAGCTACTACCCTAGCCATCAGGGGACAGGTAACCCCACCGAGGATAGCGCCAGTCATGGATTCACCTCTAGCTAGGTCCATAGATCTCAGGACTAGCTCTAAGGAACTGATAGTAGAGGTTATCACGTACACGCCAAGTCCAGGCTTAACCCAGCTGAGGTAATTCACCAACCCTCTGAGATTCTCGGATAACTCCCTATCCCTAGGAGAAAGCTCTTCTTCTAAATCTCTAACTACTCCCTCCCAGGAAACGGGTTTAGGATGCTGAAGTGAGATGTACCTCTCCCTTAAGCTTGGTGGAATTTGGCAGTATGAGAGGGCGAAGAAACCACGCTCTTTAAACTCCTCAGTATTGAAGAAACGGTAGATAGCCTCCTCTAAGCTAACAGTTTTCAGATGGTCAAGTCCTAATAGGAGGATACCCTCCTCCCTGAAAGTAAGGTACCCCTTTAGATCCCTTGGCACTTCAGATAGCTGACGAAAGGTATTCCTTGAGCGTTTCAGATCACCGCTCAGAAACCTCCTCAATACAGCTAGTGAGAACTTTATGGGGAAATCAGGTCTCCTCTTAGATATCTCAACTAGCGTCTCCTTAGTTATCCCGTGAGAAGTGTAATATAGGAGGATATTCCAGAGGGAGGCGGGTCTCATATCCTCATCCTCCTCTCATGAACCTCCGAATGATACCCTCTAAGATATCAGGCAGCGTTCGTCTACCCCTCTTACTGTCAACCTCTCCGATAGCTAGAAGTTTCAGGAGTTCCATTATTTCCCACTCGCTCCACTTATCTCCTCCGTCAGTTTTCCCAGAGCTAGTCTCTTTTCTCAATATCTCCGCTACCTTTATAACCCGAAATTGATGAACACCTAGTTCATAGGCGATCTCCTTCAGTTCTCTTCCCCTCCTCAGACCGTCCAGAACCCTAAGTCCTAAGGCGAATTGGGAAGCTAAGAGATAATAGAAAGGTGTCAGGTCCTCACCTCTTTTTCTAAGCTTCCTCAATGTTCTCAGAACGATCTCCCATTCCTTATGCGTGAAAGCATCTAGTAGTTGGAGGTTATCTAGAGTGGATTCGCTACCCTCACGAAGTAGGATCGCTTCTATCTCCTGATGGGAAGTTATCCCAGAGTTAGATAGTTTTTGGAGGAAGGCTTTAACCTCATCCATATTACCTTGAAATCTCTCCAGTATTAAAGAGATCAGCTCATCATCCAGTTTTAATCCAAACTTATCAGCTAGTTCAATAGCTTTCTCAAGGTGGCTTTTCCGCTTTCGTGGAGTTTCGAGGAAGACCTTTCTAACATCTCGCGAGTTAATGTAGCTGTAAAGTGGTTCCCCAAGGATATCAGGTTTTAAGATCCACTTCTCCTCTACCAGCCACAGTATAGCATTTCTGCCGGCTTTGACCAGTTGTTTAAGAATATCTGTTATCTCCTGTGATCTCCTCTTAACCTCCTTTGAGGTCAGTCCCTTAAGCAGGAATACTTTCCCTGAAGAGAATAGATCAACTTGAAATAGTCTAGCGATTAACTGGGACTTGTTCACAGAAGAGAGATCTACCTCCTCTATTGAGTACCCTCTAGATCTGAGCTCCTCCAGGTAATTCTTAGCGGAGAACTTGTCCACTGAGATCAAAGCAACAACCCCTAGTCCCTTTCTCATCCCAGCTTTAGCCATGGTATCACCTATTCCAATCCAAGGGCTATCTTAGGAATGGAAACTTAAACCTAAGTTTCTTCGTCCCCTCATCAGATTTCACGTAAACACCAGCTAGGTATAAAGTTAAGCTCTTCGTCTTAGGGTTCTTTATTCGGAAAGCCACGGAGAACTCCTTATATGAGTAAGGTTTCACTATGACATCAGAGGTAGCTATATTTAGTGGTGTACTCTCAAGGTAGTAGTTAAGCTTAGCAAAAACCTCAAGGGATATTCGTCCAGCTCTAGCTTCCTCCCTAACATAGCTCAACAGATCACCAACGGGTTTATAGTACCTTCCGCTAGCATCTGATAGGACAACCATATCCATAGCTACCTTAACATCCTTATCAGGGTAGTAGTTCTCCACGATCAGGTTGAACAGTACAATTCCCTGGCTCCACTGGAGTATAGTGTCGTTTAATCCCACATCAACTATCACGTTACCTTTCCTCACGGCTTTTCTTCCCAGGACGGCGAATATACGCTCATAGCCCTTCTTAGCTCCCTTAAATGAGGGATTTATCTCCCAAGCTTTTTTATAGTAGTAATAGGCGTCTTCCAGCAGGTACCTGGACTCATATATCTTCCCAAGCTGATAATAGGCTTTATAATCGTTAGGGTTCCTCAAGACCCTTATGAAGTAGGGTCTGATCTCAGGGTCACTAGCTGGGTCAACGGTTAAGTAGAACTCCTCCCTGAACTCATCACCAGTGAGAAGGAGTCCACTTATAACTACCTTCAGTTTTCCAACAGGTAAGGGTTTAGAGGACCTGAATATTAACGTGAGTCCACCATCGCTCCCTATACTTTGTCTGAGATACCTGGTGTAGTCCTCCCCATTAATGGTTATGCGAAGGGTTTCCCTATCCAATATTTGGGACGTGTTAGGATCTATAGAAGCTATTATCTCAGGATGTCTAGTTATCGTAGGTTTACGTGGATAAGTCAGACTCATTTTTATCTTAACAATTTCAGCGTATGAGTATATGAGGGTAATTAGCAATAGCGTTACGTAAACCGGGACATTTTTCAGTGTCCTCCCAAACACAAGCAGTCACCTCTCTAGCGTGTATATGCTCTCCTAAGGGCTCGTCTCTGTTGTTTCCTCCTAGCTTCCTCAAGCGTCTTCTTTATCTCCTCCTTATCCTTAATCAGCTGTTTCAAGGACTTCTGGAACCTAGCCTTATACTTTGGATCTTTCACGTTAGCGATAGCTTCTCTAACTACCTCTATCCCTTTATCATACCATTTAAATCCCTCATCATTTAAGTCATTGAACAGCTTGAAAGCCACATCTAGGTAAGCGTTGGAGAGTTCAATATAGGTATAAGGGTAGCGAGGGTTAAGCTCCTTAGCTTGGGTGAGCAAGTCTATAGCTCTCTGAGGATCTCCCGCTCTACGGTAGGCTGTTCCCAAGAGGAAGTAAGACTTATAATCGGGCCTGACCTTAAGGAGCTTCTGGAGAAAAGTTATAGCCTCGTTGTACTTCTCCTGAGATAATAAATAGGTACTCACCATATCGTAAAGCTGAGGGTCGTCAGGGTTCACCTCAAGAGCCTTTGTATAATAACTTAAAGCCATCTCAACATCTCCTATACCTTCCCAGAAGAGAGCGAGGGCTAAGAAGAGCTTACCCTTAGGAAGCCCTAGGGATTTTATGTAATCCTCTACCTGAAAAGCCCTACTCCTCCCGTAGAGCTTCCCTAGCATATAGTAGAGATCTAAGTCCTCTGGAACCTCTTTAAGTAGTTTTCCAAGTAGAGTTCTAGCTTTCTCCGGTTCACTCGTCTCTATGTAAGCCCTTGCTAAGAGCTTAGCTACCTCAGGATCAGAGTTCACGAGATCCTGATGTTTCTCAAGGAGATCCCTCAAAGTAGCGTACTTCCCCTTCGCCTCTAGGTCCTTAGCTCTAAGCTTTACTACCTGTGGGTTATCCCTATCTATACCCTGAGCGTATTCAGTCCATTCCTCAAAACAAACTTTATCACCCAGAGCTTGACATAGCTTAGCCAGCTGGACCGCTGCGGGAAGGTATTTGGGATCGTACTCAAGTGCTCTCTGAAAGTATAGCTTAGCTAAACTAGCCATCTTCTCCTGATAATC